>DASZPP010000268.1:0-3299 GCA_035549975.1 Opitutus sp. | reverse complement strand
AGATGGAGGTCGGGGGTTTGCTTCGCGACCTCGAGGGCGAGGGCGGACTCGGCGGCGGCGTAGCGCGCGAGCGCGGCGAGGAGATCCGGGCGCGACTGCAGCGACTGGCGGCGCGCGGAAGCGAGCTCGTCGGGCGACAGCGGGGCGGCGGCCGCGGGGGCGCGGAGCGCGATTCCGTCCAACGCGGCGGCGGGAAGGCCGAGGGCGGAGGCGACGCGCTGGCGGGCGAGCGGAACCTGACGGGCCGCGGCCGCGGCGTCGGCCTCGGCGCGCACGGCGGCGAGTTGTGCAACGGCGACTTCGGGCGCGGCGATGGCGCCGGCGCGCAGGCGCTGCTCGAGCAACGCGGCGGCGCGGCGCTGGAGTTCGGCGGCGGCGGTCAGCGTCGCGGAATGTTGTTCGGCCGTGGAGAGCTCGATGAGCGCGGTGCGAAGCTCGCTGCGAATTTTCCAGGCGGCGGCGAACACGGACTGGCGGGCCGCCTCGGCGGCGTGGCGGGCGGCCTCGGCGCGGCGGTCGCGTTTGCCGGCGGTCTCGATGGGCAGGTCGAGTCCGATCGAGGGCAGCCACGGCGTGATGTTGCCGCGGTCGGTGGTGTTGTAGCCGGGCGAGAGCGTGACCGACGGATTCGGGCGGGCGGCGGCCGTCGTGACGGCGGCGCGGGCTGTTTCCCACTGGGCGCGGGCGACGTCGAGGGTCGGATTGAAATAGAACGCGACCCACGCGAGCGTTTCGAAATCCCAGCCGGCGGGCGGGGCGGCGGAAAATTTTCCGCCGAGGTTGCCGGCGAGGAAACGGCGGAGGCCGGGATCGCCGAGCGAGCGCGCGTCGAAGGCGGCGGCGGAATTTTCCGGCGAGATCGGCGCGGCGCGGTAGGCGGTGTGCGCGCAGCCGGCGCAGAGGGCGACGAGGAGCAGCCATGCCTGCGAACGCAGGCCTGGTCGATGGACGCTCGGTCGAACCATGGGGAAGCGGCAAACCTTGTCACGATGAGCCGGCATTTCAATCCCCGCGCGATGCCGATGACGCGGAGGCGGTTTGCGCCCGCGGGGGAACGGCGTTGGGTTCGCGCCCATGAGAACCCCACTTGTCGTGTTTCGCGTTTTCGGGCTGATGGTGATCACGGTCTTCGCGGCGCGCGCGGAGGAATTGTACCGGCCGGAGGCGGAAATCCCGCTCGGCGGCGACGGAGGTTGGGACTACCTGGCGGTCGATGCGGCGGCGCACCGGCTGTATGTTTCGCACGCGACGAAGGTCGTGGTGATCGACACGGCGAGGAACGCGGTGGTCGGCGAGATCGCGGACACGCCGGGCGTGCACGGGATCGCGCTCGCGCCGGAACTGGGGCGCGGGTTCGTGAGCGCCGGGCGGGCGAACGAGGTCAATGTGGTCGACCTGGCGACGTTGAAAACGCTCTTGAAAGTCGGCACGGACGAGAATCCCGACGCGATCCTGTTCGAGCCGGGCCGGAAGGAAGTGTACGCGTTCAACGGGCGCGGGCATTCGGCGACGGTGTTCGATGCGAATTCGGACGCGGTCGTCGCGACGATCCCGCTCGGCGGCAAACCGGAGTTCGCGCAGGCGGATCCGGCGGCGGGAAAGGTATTCGTGAACGTCGAGGACCAGAATCTCGTGGCGGTGATCGACGCGGCGACGCACGCGGTCGTCGCGCGATGGCCGATCGCACCGGGGGAGGAGGCGTCGGGGCTGGCGATCGATGGGGCGCATCACCGGTTGTTCGCGGGTTGCGCGAACGAAAAGATGATCGTGCTCGACAGCACGGACGGGCGGGTGGTGGCGAGCCTGCCGGCGGGGAAGGGGATCGATGCGGCGGCGTTCGATCCGGGGACGGGGCTGGCGTTTGTGTCGAATGGTCGCGACGGGACGGTCACGGTGGTGCGCGAGGAGACGCCGGAAAAATTCGCGGTGGTGCAGACGCTGGCGACGCAGGTGAGCGCGCGGACGATGACGGTCGATCCGGCGACGCATCGGATTTACCTGACGGCGGCGAAGCTGCTTCCGCCGGAAGCGGGGCGGCGCTGGCCGAGGGTGGCGCCGGGGAGCGTGAAGGTGCTGGTGTACGGATTGGGGAGTTGAGCGCGGGCGAGTCCCTGGGATGACGCCCAGGGGCTCCGGGCGGCCGCGGAGCCGCCGCGACGCGGCTTGCAGGTTTTCCGCGGCGGGTCTAGTCGGGGAGAATGAAGTTATCCACCCCTCGGTTTGTGGCGGCGCTGCTGATCGGATGCGCTGCCTTTTCAAGTGCCCACGCGAGCCCGGCGCCGCGCGAGCGGCTGCTGATGGATTTTGGCTGGAGGTTTCATCTCGGCGATGAGTGGGGCATCGCGCACAACCTGGCGAAGGCGGGCACGGGTTACGGTCCGGCGGGAACGGCGTTCAGCGACGTGAGCTGGCGGCAGGTGGACCTGCCGCATGACTGGGTGGTCGAGCTGCCGTTCGACCGGAACGCGGACGCGGCGCACGGTTTCAAGCCGGTCGGCCCGGCCTATCCGCAGAATGACATCGGCTGGTATCGAAAGACCTTCGAGCTGACGGCGGCGGACGAGGGGCGGCGGTTGTGGCTGGAGTTCGACGGCGTGTTTCGCGATTGCACGATTTTCGTGAACGGGTGGGCGGTCGGGCATCACGAGGGCGGCTACAACAGTTTTCGCTACGACATCTCGGACGTGGCGAACTACGGCGGGCGGAACGTCGTGGCGGTGCGCGTGGACGCGTCGCAGTTCGAGGGCTGGTTCTACGAGGGCGCGGGCATCTACCGGCACGTGTGGCTGGTGAAGACGGCGCCGGTCGCGATCGCGCCGGATGGCGTGTTCGTGTACAGCGCGTTTCCCAACAACGTGCCGGAGGGGCCGGCGGAGCTGCACCTCGAGACACGCGTGGCGAATGCTGGGCCTGGGGCGGCGGACGCGACGGTGACGTGGGAGATTTTTTCACCGACGGGTGCGAGCGTGGCCCGCGCGGAGCAGGCGACCTCGCTCGATGCGGGCGAGAAGGTGGACCTGAACGAAACGGCCAATATCGATGCGCCGGAGCTGTGGTCGCCGGAATCGCCGCGACTCTACAAACTCGTGACGACGGTCTCGAGCGGCGACGAAACCGTGGATCGTGTGGAGACGACGTTTGGCGTGAAGACGGTCGGCTTCGATGCGAACCGGGGATTTCTGCTGAACGGTCGACCCTACGTGATCAAGGGCACGTGCAACCACCAGGATCACGCCGGCGTGGGCGCGGCGCTGCCGGATGCGCTGCAGTATTTCCGGATCGCGCAGTTGAAGAAGATG
>DASZPP010000267.1:0-5100 GCA_035549975.1 Opitutus sp. | reverse complement strand
CGCGCTCCTGCACGCCGCCTTTCGCGATGCGGAAACCGGTCATCACTTCGTCGAAGATGAGCAGCGCGCCGTGTTTCTTCGTGAGGTCGCGGAGGAATTGGAGATAGCCCGCGTCGGGCATGATGAAGCCGACGTTGCCGCAATACGGCTCGACGATGACGCACGCGATCTGGCCGGGGTTCGCGGCGAACGCCTGCTCGACGGCGGCGCGGTCGTTGTAGGGCAGGACGATCGTCTCGCGGGCAAACGAGGCCGGCACGCCTGCGCTGTCGGGATGGCCGTGCGTGAGCGCGCCGGAGCCGGCCTTGATGAGGAGCGAGTCGGAGTGGCCGTGGTAGCAGCCGGCGAACTTGATGATCTTGTCGCGCTTCGTGAAGCCGCGGGCGAGGCGGATGGCGGACATCGTGGCCTCGGTGCCGCTGTTGCACAGGCGGACCTTCCGGATCGATGGAAAAAACCGCACGATCAGCTCGGCGATCTCGACCTCGTAGGGATTGGGGGTGCCGAACGACGTGCCGTGCTCGAGCGCGGCGGCGATGGCGGCGCGGATGCGCGGATGATTGTGCCCGTGGATCGCGGGGCCCCAAGTGCAGACGAAATCGATGAGCTCGCGGTCGTCGGCCGTGACGAGGGTGGCGCCGCGTGCGGCCTTGACGAAAAACGGCGCGCCGCCGACGGAGCGGAAGGCGCGGACGGGGGAGTTGACGCCGCCGGGGATGAGCTGGAGGGCGCGGGCGAAAAGTTGGTCGGAATTCGAGGTCACGGAGATTGGAGCACGATAAAGCACGGGGGCGGGCAGCAAGGCCAGTGCGCAGATTGCGATGGCGAGGGACGCGCGGGCCTGAAGCCGCGCCGTAGCGAACCGGCCGGGCGCACGAGGCCGGCGAGGTTGTCAGCGCGTGAGGCTGAAGTGGACGAGGCAGAGGGCGCCAGCGACCAGGCAGACGGCGGCGCCGAGATATTGCAGGGCGAGCGTCAGGCGAAATTTCCACGGCTGAGACTCGCGCGAAATCCGGCGGTGGCGCGGGCCGGTGACGCCGAGGGCGGCGGCGCGGGCGAGGCGGGCGAAGGAGAGGAAGCTGCCGAGGAGAAGAAAGAGGCCGAGGAGTTTGGCGGGCATGCGAGCGAGGGCGCGGCAAAAGATTTGATCGGAAGAAATGCCGAGACGAGGGAGCCTCGTGCTTCGTGTCATTCTGAGCGCAGTGAAGAATCCAATTAGAATGTTCGCGGGCGAATGCGCTACTGGATTCTGCGCTTCGCTCGGAATGACAAGCGGAGAAGCAATGCGATGCCGCCAAGCTGGCATCGAGGCAGGCGGGACGCCTGCGCTACTCACCCGACGTATTTCTGGACGATGGGGATGCGGCGGCCGACGCCGAAGGCGAGCGGAGTCGTTTTCAGGCCGGGAGCGGCCTGCTTGCGCTTGTATTCATTGAGATCGACCTTGCGGACGACGTCGTTGACGACGGCTTCGGCAAAGCCGCGGCCGACGAGGTCGCGGCGGGAAAGGCCTTCCTCGACGTAGCCCTGGAGAATCGCATCGAGCACGTCGTAGGGCGGAAGGCTGTCCTGGTCGAGCTGGCCGGGACGGAGTTCGGCGCTCGGCGGTTTGTCGATCGTGTTTTGCGGAATGATCGGGCCGGGGCGGCCGAAGCGGGCGGCGGCGTTGTCGTTGATCCAGCGGGCGAGGGCGTAGACCTGGGTCTTGAAGACGTCGCTGATCACGGCGAGGCCGCCGGCCATGTCGCCGTAGAGCGTGCAGTAACCGACGGCGGTTTCGCTCTTGTTGCCGGTGGTGAGGAGGAGCGCGCTGAACTTGTTCGAGAGCGCCATCATGAGAACGCCGCGGATGCGGGCCTGGATGTTTTCCTCCGCGACGTCGCGGGCGCGGCCGGCAAAGAGCGGGCCGAGCGCAGCCTCGGTGGCGGCGACGGGCTCGGCGATGGCGACGGTTTCGAAGCGGATGCCGAGGTTGGCGGCGAGGGCGCGGGCGTCGTCGCGCGAGTGTTGGGAGGAAATCGAGGACGGCAGCGAAACGCCCATGACGTTGTCGCGGCCGAGGGCGCTCGCGGCGATGACGGCGACGAGGGCGGAATCGATGCCGCCGGACAGGGCGACGAGCGCGCGTTTGAAACCGGTCTTGTGGGCGTAGTCGCGGAGGCCGAGGACGAGCGCGTCGAATGTGTCGGGGAGCTCGGGTTGGGAGAAGGAGGAGTGAATGGCCGAATGCCGATTGCCGAATGCCGAATGAAAATCCACCACCCGCAGGTCTTCGGTGAACGCGGGCAGTCCGGCGAGGAGAGTGCCGTCGGCGGCGCAGACGGTCGTGCGGCCGTCGAAGATCAGCTCGTCGTTGCCGCCGACGGAATTGACGTAGGCAACGGGGCAGCCGAGGGCGCGGGCGGTGTCGGCGACGAGTTTGCCGCGGAGGTTTTCCTTCGTGGCGTGCCAGGGGCTGGCGGAGAGGTTGACCATCAGGTCGCACTTCTGCGCGGCGAGTTGCCGGACCGGATCGAGCCCGCGATAAAGCCGGCGCGTGCTGATCATGGGATGCGTCCAGATGTCCTCGCAGATGGTGATGCCGATGCGGCGGCCGGCGTGCACGAGGACGAGCGGCGACGCGCCGGGCTCGAAGTAGCGGTCCTCGTCGAAAACATCGTAGGTCGGCAGCAGGCACTTGTGCGCGGTGGCGATGACGCGGCCGCGGTGGCAGAAGGCGGCGGAGTTGAAAAACGGGCGGCCGGCGCCGGTGGTGTTTTGCCCGACGGTGCCGACGAGGGCGGGGATGTCGGCGACGGCGGCGGCGATTTCGCGGAGCGAGTCTTCGCAATCGGGCACGAACCGGCGCTTGAAGAGAAGATCGCGCGGCGGGTAGCCGCAGACGGCCAGTTCGGGAAACGCGACCAGCTCCGCACCGTCGGCGACGAGGCGATGGTAGGCATCGAGGATCTTGCGGCGGTTGCCGGAAAGGTCACCGACGGTGGGGTTGAGCTGGGCCAGGCCGAGGCGCATCAGAAGTGGAAGTGAGGGTGAAAGGGAAAATGAGAGTGAGAATGAAAACGAGGGAGTGGCAAGACGGCGGCGTGTTGCCGGCTTGCGCTGGCGGGACCGAGCCAGCTTGCTCGGCGGCCATGACGAAAGCTTCGCAACTGGTCCTCGCGTCGGCCTCGCCGCGGCGGCGGGAGCTGCTGGCGCAACTTGGGATCGCGTTCGACGTCATGGTGGCGGACGTGACCGAACATGAAGACGAAACGACGGACCCGCGGGTGATGGTGGCGCTCAACGCGGCGCTGAAGGCGGAGTGGGTGGCGGCGCGCCAGCCGGAGGCGCTGGTGCTCGGCGCGGACACGACGGTTTTCCTGGACGGAGTGGCGTTGAACAAGCCGCGCGACCTCGCGGACGCCCGCGCGATGCTGAAGCGGCTGGCGGGGCGAACGCACACGGTTTTCACCGGCGTGGCGCTGCGGCGCGGTTGCGACGGGTTAAAGGTCGACGATGCGGCGGCGAGCGAGGTGACGTTCCGATCCTTCGACGACGCGACCATCGATGCCTATTTCCGGGTGGTGAACCCGCTCGACAAGGCGGGCGCCTACGGCATCCAGGAAGGCCGCGAGCTCATCATCGCGGGCTGGAAAGGCTCGCTCACCAACATCATGGGGCTGCCGATGGAAGTGACGAAACATATTTTGACCCGCGCGGGTCTCCTGACAGACGTTTCGGGTCCAGCCGCATCCTCATGAGCGAGACAATTGCCTCCCCATCGCCGTTCGCCGTCGCGCGCCGCACGTGGCTGCGGCTGTGGAATGACCCGGACACGCGGTCGGTGATCGTCGGCGTGATCGGGATGCTGCTCGTGCACCTGCTGCTGCTCGGCACCGCGCCCTACCTGCTGCGCAGCGACCGGGTGGGCAGCGTGATCCGGCCGCATTCTTCGTCGCGGCAGTTCAACATCGAAATCGCGCCGGAAGTGTTTGCGCCGCCAAGGCCGAAACCGCCGCCGAACCGGTTCGTGGAAACGAATCCGAACGCGCCGGAGAACGTGCCGGACAAGACGAACAATTTCGCCGCGCAGAACCAGCAGGTGGCGCAGGAGAAGCCGACGCCGAACGGCAAGAGCGACCGGCCGGCGATGGAAGGGCAAAAGGAGATCCACTCGACGCAGATCGTGAGCGGGATGCTCGACCGGCCGCAGCCGCAGACCCCGGTGCCGCCCGCGCCGCAGACGCCGAAGGAGACGGCGCGGACCGCGCCGCGGCGGCAGGAGAATCCGCTGAGCGGGTTTGAAAAGAAAATCGGCGAGGACGCCGATGCGTTCGGGACCGGGAAGGCGGCGCACGTGGAAGGAGCCAAAGCGATTCCGGAAAAGATCGAAGGGATGCAAAACGCGCCCGTGGTCGAAGGGGCGACGTCGGCGGCGCCGGCGATCGATCCGAAGCACCCGCGCCCGCGGCCGATGATCGTGAAATCGATCCAGGCGCGGCCGGCGATCTTTGAGGAAAACAAGTTCGGGACGCAGAATGTCGGCGTGATCGGGGTAAGCGCGGAGTTCAGCAACTACGGCGCATATCTGCAGCGGCTGGTGGAAACCGTCGACCGGGAGTGGCGCAAGATCATCGCCGACAGCACCACCTACCCGACGCCGGGAACGCACGCGATCGTGAAGTTCCAGTTGAACGACAAGGGCGTGGTGTCGGCGATCGTGAACGTGGAGTCGACCGCCGGCGACCAGGGCACGCAGTCATGCGTGAGCGCGATCACGAACCGCTCGCCGTATGGGGAATGGACGGACGACATGAAGGCGGTGCTCGGGAAGTCGCAGGAGCTGACGTTTTCGTTTTACTACCAGTGAGCGCGGCGGCGGAGAGCTTCTGGCCGACCGTGCCGTTCGGGCGCGGGGTGGAGATGCTGGCGCGCGACGAAAATGGCGTCGCGGCGTTGCTGAAACCGGCGGGCGTGTTGTCGCATCCGAATGAACGGAAGGACGAGCCGCGGTCGTTGATCGCGGCGCGCTACGATGCGGCGGCGGAGTGTTTCGAGTGGCCGTCGGCCGACGGTGCGCCGGGAGCGGGGCGATTGTGGCTGCTCAACCGCCTGGATTCC
>DASZPP010000266.1:0-4179 GCA_035549975.1 Opitutus sp. | reverse complement strand
CGACCCCGCCGACGACACCGCCTCTTCCCGCGCCGCAAAGGCGGAAGCGCTCCATTACATCGACGGCACGGTCGCCGCCATCGAGCGCATTATCTCCGAGTCGACCACCGGCGACATCCTCGCGTTCCTCCCGTCCGAGCGCGACATCCGCGAAGCGCGCGATCTCCTCGACGGCCGCCGCCTGCGCGACTGCGAAATCGTCCCGCTCTTCGGCCGCCTCTCCAACGCCGAGCAGCAGCGCGTCTTCGCGCCCACTCCGCACCGCAAGATCGTTCTCGCAACCAACATCGCCGAGACGTCGCTCACCATCCCCGGCATCCATTTCGTCGTCGACGCCGGCCTCGCCCGCATCAGCCGGTATTCGCCGCAGGCTCGCACACGCCGCCTTCCCATCGAACCGATCGCGCAATCCAGCGCCGACCAGCGCAAGGGCCGCGCCGGCCGCATCGCGCACGGCGTCTGCATCCGTCTTTACGCCGAAAAAGACTACCTCGAGCGCCCGCGCTTCACGCAGCCCGAGATCCAGCGCGCCAATCTCGCCGACGTGATCCTGCGCCTGAAAGCCCACGGCCTCGGGGAAATCGAGCGCTTCCCCTTCATCAACCTGCCGGCCGCGAAGTCGATCCGCGCCGGCTACGCCCTCCTCGAGGAACTCGGCGCGCTGGCCAAACCTGATTCCGAACGGCCTTCCGCCTCTCGCCCCTCGCCCTTTGCCCGTGAGCTCACCGCCATCGGCCGCGAACTCGCCCGCCTCCCCGTCGATCCCACCGTCGGCCGCATGATCCTGCAGGCGCGCGGCGAACGCGCCCTTCGCGAAATCCTCGTCATCGCCGCCGGCCTCTCGATCCAGGACCCGCGCGAACGCCCGCTCGACCGACAGCAACTCGCCGACGCCGCCCATCGCCGCTTCGCGCATCCCGATTCCGATTTTCTCACGTTGCTCAACATCTGGGAGGCCTATCACGACGAATTCGAAAACCTCTCCCAGTCCCGGCTCCGCCGCTTCTGCCGCGATCATTTCCTCAGCTACACCCGCATGCGCGAATGGCGCGACATCCACGCGCAGCTCCTCGACGTTCTCCGCGAGCGCAACGATTTCAAACTCACTTCCGTCCACGACGCCGCCGACACCTCTCGCCCCTCGCCTCCCGCCTCTCGCCTCCTCTTCGGCACCCCCGCCTACCGCGCGATCCACCGCAGCATCCTCGCCGGCCTCCTCGGCAACATCGCCCGCTACGACGAGGAAAAACAAAACTACCACGCCACCCAGGATCGCCGCGTCGTGCTCTTCCCCGGTTCCGTCCTCTTTCAGCGCGACGCCCCGCGGAAGAAATCTCTCAACTCTCAACCCTCAACTCTCGACACCACTTCGGCTCGTTCCCGCGCGCCGAAGTGGATCCTCGCCTCCGAAATCGTCGAGACGACCCGCCTCTACGCCCGCACCTGCGCCCGCCTCGACCCCGCGTGGGTGCTCGACCTCGGCGCGCACCTCCTCGAGATCTCGCACAGCGAGCCATTCTGGAACGCCGACTCCGGCCGCGTGATGGCCAAGCAGCGCACCCGGCTCTACGGCCTCGAACTGGAAACCCGCGCCGTCTCCTACGGCCGCGTCAACCCCGCGCACGCGACCGAGATCTTCATTCGCGAGGCGCTCGTCAACGACACCGTCACCTTCCCCCTCGACTTCCTCGCCCACAACCGCCGCGTTCGCGAAAACCTCGCCGCCATCCTCACCCGCACCCGCGACGCGGGCTACCTCAATCTCGACGAAGCCGTCTACCGCTTTTACGCCGCCCGCCTCCTCCCCACTCCGGAAAATCCATTCGTCCCATCGGCCCCGTCCTTTCCGTTCATCGCCTCCGCCGCCGATCTGGTCGCCCTGGTGCGCGAGCGCCGCGCCGGCGAACCGCGCTTCCTCTTTCTGGAAGCCGCCGACCTCCGCGATCCCGACGAGCTCACGCACGATACCGGCGCCTTCCCGGCGTCGCTTCCGCTCGAGAATCGCGCCCTGCCGCTCAACTACACCTACAAACCCGGCGAGACCGACGACGGTGTCACCCTTGATATCGCGCTCCGCGAAGCCGCCGCTCTCACGCCCGCCGCGCTCGACTGGGCGGTGCCCGGTCACATCGAACCAAAGGTCGAGCACTATCTGCGCGCCCTTCCGAAGGAGCTCCGTCGCAGTTTTATTCCCCTCGCCGAAAACGCCAAAACCCTCGCCGCCCAAATCCTCCAGCGCGACCGTCTCACCGGCCGCCGTGAAACCGTCGCCGAGGCTCTCGCCGCGCAAATCGCCGAGCGTTTCCGCATCGCCATCGATCCCGCGCTCTGGTCCACCAAAATTCCGCCCGACCACCTTCGCGTCCGCATCCGCATCCTCGACGACGAGGGCCGTGAAGTCGCCGCGAGCCGCGATCTTTCCGAAATCGACTCCGCGGTCCAGGCCGTCCTCTCCGGCCAGCCTGGCGGCGCCGATCTCCCGCCGGCGTCCGCCGGCGCGGCCTCGACGCGCGAGCCCGACTTGTTCCAGCGCGCCCGCGCCATTCACGAAAAGCCGCCCGCAACGACCTGGAAATTCGGCGACCTCCCGGCGCGCATCCTCGTCACCGAAACCTCCGGCATCCCGCTCTTCGCGTTTCCCGGCCTCCGATCCGAACGCGAAGGCGTCGCCCTTCGTCTTTTCAAATCTGCGGACGAGGCCCACGCGTCCACCGAGCGCGGTCTCGCTGCACTTCTCGAACACGAGCTCTCCCGCGACCTCGGCTGGCTCCAGCGCGACCTCCGCGCTCTCCGCCAGCTCGGCCCCCTCGCCTCCACCCTCGCTCCGATCGAGACCCTGCAATCCGACGCCTTCGACTCCCTCCGCCGCTGGCTCATCGATCCGTCTCGCGTGGCGCAGGCGTCCCCGCCGGCCTCGGAAAAAACCCAACCGACTCGTTCCCGCCTCGCGGCCGCCGCCTTCGCCGCCGCCCTCGAAAAATCCCGCGCCGATCTCCGCGGCCTCGTCCCGCGTATCACCGACCTGTTGCGCGAAATTCTCACGCTTCGCCAGGATCTCCTCGTTCACCCGCAACCTTATCCTGGCCTCGACCGCGATCTCGCCGCGCTCGTCCCGCCGGATTTTCTCCGCAGCACTCCTTGCTCCCAACTCACCCATTTCCCGCGTTATCTGCGCGCCATGAAGCTCCGCGCCGACCGCTGGCGCCAGAACCCGCAGAAAGACGCCGCCCGTGCCGCCCAAGTCGCCCCCTACCTCGCCGCGCTCACAAAGCTTCCGCCCCTTTCTTCCTCCCTTCCCCTTTCTCCGTCCTCCAGCGCGCAACGCGCGTCCTTCCGCTGGCTCGTCGAGGAGTTCCGTGTCAGCCTCTTCGCGCAGGAGCTTGGCACCCCTGAACCCGTCTCTTCGACAAAACTCGACCGCGCCCTCGCCGTGCTCGCCACCGGCAAGACGACATCCCCTTCCGCCATCGAAACGCCCCGTCCGATCGTCACCGCACCGATTTCCGAAAGGAAATCCGCGCCGCTGAAAACCCTCGGCGCGCTCGACAAGCTCTTTCCGAGGTAGCACGACGCTCCGCCCGCCGCGGCGTCACGCCTCCTCGATTTCGTCCGGCAGTTCGTTGACGTCGTCCTTCTGCCGCGGAAAGTGCTCCGCCAGCAGGGCCCCGGCGCGCTCGATTCCGTGCACCAACCCCGCGGTAAAATCGCCGCGCTTGAAGTGCTCCGTCATCGCCTTCGCCAGTTCCTGCCAGAATCCCTCGCCGCATTTCTCGTGCACGCCCGTGTCGCCGATCACGGCGAAGTTGCGCGACGCCGGCGCGAGAAAGATCAGCACGCCGTTGCGCGCCGCCGTCTTCGTCATCCCCAGCCGTTCGAAATGCCGCTTTGCCGTCTCCACCGGATCCGCCGCCTTGTGCTTCGCCAGCAGCACGCGGATCTCGCCCGAGGTCCGCTTCTCCGCCGCGCCGATCGCTGCCACGACGCGACTCTGGTCGATTGCCGGAGTTGACGAGAAAACGCTCATGCTGCTGGGACGGTGCCGCTCGTAATCATCCGTGCGCTCCGTGGTTTCAACTCCGTTCTTCCTCCTACCAGCTTCCGCCGGCTCCGCCGCCGCCGAAGCTGCCGCCTCCGCCGGAAAAACTTCCCCCGCCAAAACCGCCCCCGCTGCCACCTCCC
>DASZPP010000265.1:0-2059 GCA_035549975.1 Opitutus sp. | reverse complement strand
CCCGGGCCGGGTGCGCTCCCCGGAGCTGGCTTGCGCCGCGCCGTTGACT
Organism: Opitutus sp.; assembly: GCA_035549975.1. GTDB lineage: Bacteria > Verrucomicrobiota > Verrucomicrobiia > Opitutales > Opitutaceae > Opitutus. Next base: position 2,010 of record DASZPP010000265.1, on the reverse strand, counting down.
TACTGCGTCGCTTGTTTTACAGGCGTTGCCGGCGCGTCCGGGGACGCCGCGGGCGAAGGCGACGCCGCAGGCTGGCCGCTGCGCGCGGCTTTCCATTCGGTGTTCAGATCGGCGAGCGTTTTGCCGGTGTTTTGCTGCCAGAAATCATCCGTGTAAACGCCCTTGCGGCAGGCGGCGTTCAGTTTCTGGATAAGCGTGCCGGAGGGGTCGTAGGTGGTGGCCACGTAATCGAGGAAATTCGCGCTGATGCGATACATCCCGTCGTAGTTCAGCCGCGCCTTGTGCGCCTGGAGCCAAGTGGCGTCCGCCCCGTGGAGCTGGGGCTCGTATTTGAAAAAGCGGATGTAATCGGCCATGCCTTCCACGATCCACCCGGGCGCGGGCCTGCCGCCGCGCACGTGCCCGTATTGCTGCACGACGTGCACGCACTCGTGCACGATCGCCCCCACCGCCTCGCGGTCGAGTTCCTGGTTGAGCCAGTCCGCATTCACGACCACGTGCGTGCCGACCGTGTAGGCCACGCCTTCCGTGGGCAGGATGGAAACGGTGAAACTTTTCGGCGCGTTGTAGCCGTCGCTCGGCAGCATCGCGACGATCTTCGGGTAATACGAGGCCAGCACCGGGGCGAGCGTCTTTTTCGCCCACTCGCTCAACTCCGGCGCGGCCACGGTGTCGATGGTGATCTGGCAGTAATCATCCGACGTGCGGACGATGGCGATGTCGGGCGACGCGGCGGGCACATCCGCCGCGCGCGCAGGGCGGGGGGCCGCGAATGATAAAACCGCGAGAGCGCACGCGGCGAAGAGCAGGGGTTTGGAGGGGATCATCCGGCAAGGATGGGCCGCGGACGCCGCGAAGTCGAGACGAAAGCTGCCGCAGCGCGTACGCGAAAATTTCAAGTGCGCGCTTGAAATTTCCGCGGAACGCAGTTGGATTTCGTTCCATGAGGGAATCGCCGGCAATTTGTACCACGCCATGAAGGGGCGACCGCGCGCGGATTTTATCATTGCATTGCTCGCGGTGCTCGCGAGCTTTGCCATTTACAACGTGAACCTGCGCCCGATCAATTCGGGCGATACCTTCCCGTCGAGCTACCTGCCGTTCGATCTCCTGCGGTACCACACGCTCTATTTCAACCCGATGGCGGACCTCGTGAAACAGGGGCACACGACGGATTGCTACTGGGTCACCCCGGGGAAAAACAGGCGCCTCGTGTCGCTTTACCCGGTGGTCACGCCGGTCGCGATCACGCCGCTCTACCTCCCGATGGCGCTGGATCTCGCGCGGCGCGGCTGGCCGGAGGACCGGCTGCAATCGGATGTGCGCATCATGGAAAAACTTTGCGCGTCGCTCATTGCGGCCCTTTCGGCCGGGGTGATGTGCCTCGCGCTGTTGCGCAGGGTGGATGCGCGCACGGCGGTGCTGCTCACCGCGGCCTATGCGTTCGGCACGAACACGTGGGTGATCAGCAGCCAGGCGCTCTGGCAGCACGGCATGGGGGAATTGCTGCTCGCCGCGTCGCTCCTGCTCGCCACGGGGCCGATGACCGCGCGCCGGGCGTTCGCGCTCGGCGCGGTGTGCGCGCTCGCCCCCTGCAACCGCCCGCCCGACGCCCTGCTGGCCGCCGCGCCGGCCCTGTGGGCGCTGTGGACGCACCGGCGCTTTGCGCCATGGCTCGTGGCCGGGGCGCTGCTGGGGGCCGCGCCGGAAGTGTTATACAATGTTATCGCCACCGGGCATCTCGTGGGCGCGTACGCGCTGGAGGGGGACGCCAGCTTTTTCAGCCACAACCCGGCCACCGGCCTCGCGGGGCTGCTCTTCAGCCCCACGCACGGGCTTTTCGTTTTCACACCGTTCCTGCTTTTTTTGCCGTTCGCGCTGCGCCGCGCCTTTGGCGAGCCGGGGACGGGACGGCTGGCGGTTTTCATTTCGGCGGCGATGGGCGCGCAACTGCTGGTTTATTCGCTGGCGAACTGGGCCGGCGGCGCGTCGTGGGGGCCGCGCTGGCTC
>DASZPP010000264.1:0-6814 GCA_035549975.1 Opitutus sp. | reverse complement strand
GCCGCCGCAAACGCGCCGGCCATGGCGATGCCGAACTGGATGAGGTCGACGACGAGCACGCCCCAGAGCCCGGCCGGCGCCGAGAAGACGACGCAGAGCGCGCCGCAAATCAGCAGCGTCCGCTCCGGCGACCAGCCGAGGAGGATCTGCGCGATCTTCACCGCGGCGAGGTTGACCGACGCCATGGTCACGCAATTGAAAAGCAGCCCGAGGTAAATGGCGCGAAAGCCGCGGACCGCGCTCGCGGCGCGGCCGGAGTAGCGCAGCTCGTAGAATTCCAGGTCGGTGAGGACGCCGGAGCGCCGCCAGAGCCGCGCGTAGATGAACACCGTCGTCATGCCGGTGAGCAGGAACGACCACCACGCCCAGTTGCCGGCGACGCCGTTGCGGCGGACGATGTCGGTGACGAGATTCGGCGTGTCCGTGCTGAACGTCGTCGCGACCATCGAAATGCCGATCAGCCACCACGGCGCGGAGCGCCCGGACGTGAAGAATTCCGTCGTGTTGCGGCTGCCGCGGCGCGCGAACATGAGCGCGGGCGCGAGGCAGATGAGCAGGGAGACGACGACGATGACCCAGTCGATCGGGAGGAATTGCATGAGGGGTAACTCCGCAGTTGGATTTTTTCGGGGGAGAAAACCAGCCGGTGCGTTACCGAGCATTCGCGGGACTTCGGCGGCTGGCAAGCGGCCAAGTTCCCGTGAAGGCTTCGCTCCGGCAGGCGCATGGACCTTGCGGCCGGGCGCGACGATGAGGTTGAGGAGGAGGGTTGACGACGAGGGGGATCACCAGATCTCCCCGTCGGGGCAGGGATGACGAGCGAACGCTGGCGTCGCGGTCGCCATTTCGGAATCGGAGAAATTTGATTTCAGTCCATTAAAAAGTGATGCCGCCCCACATCACATTTCGGAGCGTAAACATCAGTATTTCGCTGCGTGGAATTTGCGTGCCGGGTTGCACGATGGCCGTCACCAACCGGTCCGCGAGAACCCCCGATGCCACCGCCGCCCCCGCCGAGTTCAACGCCCAGTCCCGCCAGCGGAACCGCGATCGATGACCGATCGCAAGCCGCCGGGTCCGGGTCACGCCCCGGCGCTCCGGCGCAGCGCCTGACGTCGGTCGACGCGCTGCGCGGCTTCGACATGGCATGGATTCTCGGCGCGGGCCCGTTCGTGCAGAGTTTCGCGCGGATTCACCGGAACGCGGCGACGGTTTTTCTCGACGATCAATTCGAGCACGTGCGGTGGCAGGGGTTTCATTTCTACGATCTCATCTATCCGCTGTTCGTTTTTCTCGCCGGCGTCTCGATCGTGTTCTCGCTGGACCGGAGGCGCGCCACCGAGCCGAAGCGCGTGCTGGCCGGGCAGATTCTGCGGCGCGGGCTTTTGCTCTATGTGCTGAATTTCATTTTCAACGGCGGCTTCGCCGTGCACTGGCCGCACATGCGCGTGGCGTCCGGCGTGCTGGCGTTGATCGCCGCGTCCTATGTGATCGCCGCGCTGCTTTATCTCTTCCTCGCCGACCGGCTGAAGGTTCTCGCGGGTGTCGCCGTCGCGCTGCTGCTCGGCTACTGGGCGCTGCTGGGCCTGACGCCGTTTCCCGACTTCTACCTCGACAAGGTCACCGTCGAGCGGCTCGCGGCGCAGGCGGGTTCGCACGATCCGGCGGCGGTCGCCGCGATGGTGCCGGCGCGCGTTTCCGGCGTGTATGAGGAAGGCCGGAACCTGAGCAACTACGTCGATTTCCGCGTCATCCCCGGCCGGATGCTCGACACCTATTATGAAAATCAGGGCGTGCTGAGCCCGATCACGGGCGCGGCGGTCTGCCTGATGGGCATCTTTGCGGGCCGGCTGTTGAAATCGGCGGCGGTCGAGCGGCGCCGCAAGGTGCTGGTCCTCGTGCTGGCGGGTGCGGCGGCGATCGGGCTCGGCCTGCTGTGGGGACTCGAGTTCCCGATCGTGAAAAAGCTGTGGTCGTCCTCGTATTGCCTCCTCGTCGGCGGGTGCAGCGCGATGCTGCTCGGTGTTTTTTATCTCGTGGTGGACGTGTGGGGCTGGCGCGGCTGGTGCCAGCCCTTCGTCTGGATCGGGATGAACCCGATCACGCTCTACGTGCTTTCGTCGCTCGTCGATTTCCGCGGCATCGCGGCGCGCCTGGTCGGCGGCGACGTGCAGGACTCGCTCAACGGCCTCCATGCCGGATTCGGCGTGGCGCTGAGCGCGCTGATGGCGTTGCTGGTCGTCCTGCTGCTCGCGCGCTTTCTCTATCAACGGAAAATCTTCCTGCGCGTCTAGCGCCGCCGCGCGGCGGCGCGCGGCCGTTTCACTCATGATAAAAACCAAATTGCTCGCCGGCCTCCTCGCGCTCGCCCTCGGCGCGACCTCCGCCGAAGCCGCGACCCCCTCGCACGTCCTCGGCGTCCACGGCACCCGTTTTCTGATGGACGGCCAGCCGTTTCCCTACACGGGCTACACGTTCTTCAACGCCGTCTTCAATCCCGCGTTCAACCAGTCGCACGAGACGCGCATGCAGTGGCTCCACAAGTTCCAACGCTACGGCATCACGGTCATCCGCATCTGGTGCCAGTGGGACGGCCGGCCGCAATACGTCGATGCCGGACCGGACAGCACGCTCTACAATGCCGACGGCAGCCTCCGCGAAAAACACTTGCAGACGCTGAAGGCGGTCCTCGCCGACGCCAACGAGGCGGGCATGGGCGTCGAGCTCACGCTGTTCGCGCAGGAGAGCTGGCACGCCGACATCCGCCTGGCTCCGGCCGCCGCCGATCGCGCCGTCGCGGAACTCACGCGCGCGTTGAAGCCCTATCGGAACGTGGCATTCCAGGTGTGGAATGAATTTTCCGACCGGATCATGGACCATGTGAAGACCATCCGTGGCGTCGATCCGGCGCGGCTGGTGACGAATTCGCCCGGCCCGGCCGGCGATCTCGGCGATCAGGAGCAGGACACCGCGCTCGATTACCTCACGCCGCACACCTCGCGCCACGACGGCCCGCACTGGCGGCTCGTGCCGGACGAAATCGCCTACCTGCTCGCGCGCTACGGCAAGCCGGTCGTCGACGACGAACCCGCGCGCAACGGCACACCCAACTACGGCGGCCCGACCGAGCCGACGAATCCCTACGATCAAATCGTCCAGATTTACGACGTGTGGCGCGTCGGCGGCTATGTGAACTATCACCACGACATGTTCCAGACCGGCTACGGTTCGCCGCCCGTTCCGCCGAGCGGAATTCCCGATCCGGAATTCAGCCCGTATCATCACGAGGTCCTGAAATTCATCGCGCTGCGCGAACGCTACGCGCCGCAGCTCGGCTCGGCGCCCGGTGCGTCGCAGCCCGCTTCGCCCGAATCGAAATGAAATCCTCCGCCTGCCACCCGTCGCCCGTCCGGGCGCTTCTGTTCCTGATTCCGCTGTCATTCGCCGCGACGGTCGCCGCCGCGGATGCGCCCGATGCGGCGGCGCTGAATCGCTTTCCCAATCCCGACTGGGCGGCGGCGCCGAGTCCCGAGAGCGTCGGCAGCACCCATGCCGCGGTGACGGCGTATGAAGCGTGGCTCAAGGAGCACGGCGGCACTTCGTGGGCGAGCGTGATCATCAAGGACGGCTACCTGCTTTATTCCGGCCACGGCCCGCGCTGCGACGTGCACCTCAAAAACGACTGCGGCAGCCTGCTGAAGCCGCTGCAGGCGACTGTCCTCGGCGCCGCGCTGCTGCAAGGCAAGCTGAAGAACATCGACGAAAATGCCTTCGATTACTGGAAGAATCCGCACCTCACGAAATACGCCAACGACCGCGTGATCACGTTCCGCCAGTTCGCGCAGTATCACGATCGCTGGAACGAGCCCGAGCCGCCCGGCACGCTCGACTACAACAATTCGAGCGCGACCGCCGCGGGTTACTGCATCGCGGGGCTGTTCACGGACGTGCACGGCGAAAAGCCGGCGAACGGCATCGCGCCGATCGCGCGGCGCGAGGTCATGGAGAAGATTCACGCCGACTGGGGCCTGTGGCATTGGTCGGAGGATTTTCCGCCGGCTTCGTGGCAGGACGGCCCGCGGCTCGTGCTGGACAGCAGCGTTTACGAACTCGCCAAGCTTGGCTACCTCTGGCTCCGGCGCGGACGCTGGCAGGGCACGCGGATTTTCTCCGACGATTTTTATCGCGACGCCGTGACCGACTGGTCGATGGACGACAGCAACGGCAAGTTCGCGCACTATGGCTACTGGTGGTTTATCAACACCAAGCGCCTGCACCTGCCGGCGGTGCCGCCCGATGCGTTTTACGCCTACGGCTGGGGCGAACCGAAACGCGGAACATTGCTGCTCATCATCCCGAGCGTCGACGTCGTGGCCGTGCTCAGCATGGAGCGGCTGTCCGACGACGGCAAATGGGACGTGATTAAGAACGCGCGCGGACCGACGAACGACGGCCCGCGTCCGTGGTCCGCCGAGGTGATGAAGCTGGTGGCGCCCGATGGTCGCTGAATCGAACCGGATCCGCCGGCGCTCCCGGCGCGTTTGGACGAGGCCGCGACTGGCGGCGGTCGCTGCCACCTTCCTGGCCTGCGCGAGCGTGCGTGCCGCGGACGCCGGCCCCGGGGTGTTGCTGCCCTGGCCGAGTGAAATTCATCCGGCCGACGGACGCTTGGTGCTGCACAATGGATTGCCGATCGTCGTTTCGCCTTCCGCGCCGATGCGCGTGCACGAGATCGCGGAGCTCTTGAGCGACGGATTGCGCTCGGCCGCGGGAATCACGACCACGGTGAAAACGACCGAGGCCCCCGCGCCGGCCGGAGCGATTCGCCTGATGCTCGCGACGAAGGCCGACGGCGTGCCCGCGAATCCCGAAGGCTACACTCTCACGGTCGCGCAGACGGTCGAACTGAAGGCCCGCGATCCGCGCGGATTGATCTGGGGCGTGCAGACCCTGCTGCAGCGCCTCGATCGCCGCACGCCGCACGAGCCCGCGCTCGCCTGTGGGCGGATCGTCGATGCGCCGGCGTATGCCTGGCGCGCGGTGATGCTCGATCCGGTGCGCTCGTTTCTCGACCTGGATTTTCTGCGCCGGACGATCCGCGTGATGTCCGCCTACAAGCTGAACATCCTCCACCTTCATCTCACCGACGACCAGGCGTGGCGCTTCGAGTCGAAGGCGTTTCCGCGGTGCAATCCGCCGGGCGAACCCTGTTACACGCAGGCGGAACTGAAGGACTTGGTGGCCTACGCCGAAAAATACGGCGTGGAGATCGTGCCGGAGTTCGATTTTCCCGGCCATGCGCACGCCGCGGTCGCGGCCTATCCCGAGCTGGATTGCGAGGGAAAATCGCGGCCGATGGACGAGGCGATCTTCTGCTCGGCGAAGCCGTTCACCTGGGAATTCATCGACAAGGTCGTCGCGGAGGCCGCGGCCATTTTCCCCTCGCATTACATTCACCTTGGCGCCGACGAACCGTTCGCGGTCAAGCGCTGGGCGACCTGTCCCTACTGCCAGGCGCGCATGAAGGAGCGCGGCGTGACGACGACGGCGGGGCTTTATCACACGTTCGTCGCCGACCTCGACGCGATCGCGAAGAAGCACGGCAAGCAACTGGTCGTGTGGAACGACGCGATCACGCCGGGCGTCGCGCCGCTGCCGCCGCGGGACATCCTGCTCGATGCCTGGACGAATCCCGCCAAGGCGATCGCCCAAGCGCAGGACGGCTACACGCTGATCAACTCCTCGATCCGGCCGCTTTATCTTTCATCCTTCAGCCAGCGCGACGGGTTTCCGCTGCGGTCCGTCTGGGAATGGACCCCGCGCGTGTTCGGCCTGCGCGAGGCCCGGACGTCGGATCCGGATTTGAAGACCGTGCCGCTGCCCGGGTCCGCGCAGGTGGCGGGCGGCCAGGCGTGCGCGTGGGCGGCCGAGCAGGGCGTGGTGGAGCGGCGGCTTTATCCGCGATTGCTCGCGGTCGCCGAAACGCTGTGGACGGGAAACACCCGCCCGGACTATGCCGACTTCGCCATGCGACTGGCGACGGGACAGTGGGCCCGCCTGCATCAACTCGGCGTGCCCGACTACGATCACCTGCCGAAGGAAACGCTCTTCGCCGGCGCCGATCTCGCCGCGTGGAATGCGGCGCCGACGACGCGCTGGTTTTTCGTGGACGACGTGCTGCACGCGTCGGCCGGCGCGCGCGAAACGTTGTGGACGAATCGCGATTACCGCGACTTCAGCCTCAGCTTCGATCGGCAATCGAACCAGGACACCGGTGAAACCGGCTTCGTCATCCGCTGCGCACCGATCCAGCCGGGCAGCGCGCCGCGGGGTTTTGTCGTTCGCTCGTCTCCGCCGGCCGGCATGAAAATCGGCGCGGGCGACGTGCGCGATCTCAAGGGCTGGAATCATTTCGAGCTGGTGGCCCGCGGTTCGATCGTGTCGCTCACCGTGAACGGCTATCTCGCGTGGTCGGTTATGGATCCCGCGCCGCGCGCCGGCCCGATCGCGCTCGTCACCGGCGCGGAGGGTTACGATGTGAAAAACGTCGAGCTGCGATTGCTCGATCTGCCCGGCTCGCGTTGAATGCGGCTGAATGCGCGGGTGCGCCCGGCTAATCCGGCTTTCGTACAAGCCGAAAGTGAGGCAGCCGGTGCAGCGGAGCGGCGACCGTTTTTTGCGCCGGGCCGGTCACGATCGCATCATCGTCGCCGTGCCAGGTGCCCGGCGGGAAGACGACGGCGCGTTCGACGGCGCCTTGGGCGAGAACGGGTGCGACCAGCATTTCGCCGCCCAGCATGAATTGATCGCGAAC
>DASZPP010000263.1:0-38850 GCA_035549975.1 Opitutus sp. | reverse complement strand
AGTTGGGTTTCGCGCCGGGCGCTTTCGGGTCCTTGTTGAGCTTGTAGAACTCATTCACGTCGCCGGCAGCAACCCACGGATAGGTGCCGTCGGCGTTGTCGGAGGAGCCGCCGGGGTAACCGGCGTAGGTGCCGCGCCACGGGCTCGAGTAGAGGCCGAACTTCAGGCCGAGAGCGTGGAGCTCGTCGCCGAGCGCCCGCATGTCGGGGAATTTTTTGTTGGGCTGGATGGCGTTGAACTCGCCGCCGCGCGGGCCCTGCCAGCCGTCGTCGATGTTGATGTAGGTCCAGCCGTGGTCGCGGAGACCTTTGGCGGCCATCGCACGCGCGGAGCTGAGGACCTTTTCCTGGCTGACGGCGTCACCCCAGCAATTCCAGCTGCTCCAGCCCATCGGCGGCGTGAGGGCGATCCGGTCGCCGACGACGATGCGAAATTTCTTCTGCGCCTCGCCGAGCGCGCTTTTTGCGTGGAGCGTGACGGCATAGGTGCCGGCGGTGGACAGGCGGCCGGTGATCCGGCCGGTCGTGGTGTTGACGGCGAGGCCATCCGGAAGCGCATCGACCGCGAACATCAGCGGACGCCGGCCGGTCGCGGGAATCGTGTAGAGGAACGGCGCGCCAGGGCGGACGCCAAAGATGCCGGGGCCGTTGATGCGCGGCGTGGCCGGTGTGGGCGGCGTGAGGATTTCCGGCGGGCGGCCAGCGGATGTCGCGGCGATCGATTCGGCCGGGTGCGCCGCGAGCGTGAAAGCGAAGGCCGCGGCGAGGAGGAAGCAACGAGCGGGGCTTTTCATGCGAGGCAGGTGCAATCAGCGGAATGTGAGCTCGAGGGGCTGGCCGGTGTAGTCGACCGTCCGTGTGCCTGCAGGCGACGCAGCGCCCTCGACGATAATCGTGAGTTTGCGTTGGGCGACCATGTCAGGGAACGAACCGTGCCGCGGGCCGATGGCGAGCGTTTGGATGGCGTCGTGCCACGTGAGTTCAAACGTGGCGCTCTGCCCCTGCTCGTAGGCGTAGGTTTCGTTGTCGTCCTCGTAAATCGTGAAGGCCGCGTCGACGCCGGGGTAGATGTGAATCGTGTAGGGCGCGTCGGGCCGTTCGGTCGCGTAGTGCACGAACGGACCCATCGGCACGATCGAGCCGGCGCGGACGTAGAGCGGAAACCGATCGAGTGGGCAGGTCATCGTCACGGTTTTGCCGCCATGGGAACGCGCACCAGTCCAGAAATCATACCAGTCTGCACCGGCGGGCAGATAGGTTTGCATCGTGTTGTCGAGCGTCTTCGCAGCATTCGCGAGCGCGCGACGCCCGGACGGTGTGCGCCACGCGAGGCGAAACGAGCGGTTCTGGCCGCCCTGGTGAAATTCCGCCTTCACGGCGACGTGCTGGCCTTTCGCGAGTGCCACGAAGGCGCGGCGGTAGCGCTTTGCGCCGTAGCTCCAGTCGTCGACGACCAGCTTGCCGTCGAGATAAAGCCGGCCGCCGTCGTCGTATTCGATGCCGAATTCATATTCGCCCGATTCCGGGGCGGTGATCGCGCCTTCCCAGCGGGCGGAAAAATTGTCGAAACCGCTGAGGCCGGGCGGTGGATTCGCGAGCGGCGGACCGGGCCAGTCGTGATCGACTTTCTCGTCGATCGTCGCGCCGGCCGGTTTGTTGAAATCCACGCCTTCGAAATATTGCACGGCGAGACCGGGCCGGCCGTCGGGCGTGCGCAGCGCCGCGGCGGGGATCGTGGCCGCCGGCGGATCGCTCTGGTGATACATCGCGCGGGTGATCGGGTGCACGAGGAACGCCGGTCCGAACATGAACGCGTCGTCGGTCTTCCGCACCCTGGGATCGTCCGGAAAATCCATCGGCAGGCCGCGCATGATCGTGTCACCGTGCGCCGTCGTCTGCCACGCGAGCGAATAAATGTAGGGCAGCAGCTCGTAGCGCAGCGTGGCGGCGTCGAGCAACGAGGCGTAGAGATCCGGCGCGAGTTTTTTGAAAATGTAGGGCTCGCGCTCGATGTTCGTGCCGTGGATCCGGTAGATGGGGTTGAAGATCGCGAACTGGTTCCAGCGGGCGAAGAGCTCCTGGTATTCCGGGTTCTTTTCGCCGTGCTCGTAGTTCACGAAGAAGCCGCCGGTGTCCTGGGTCCAATAGGGCAGGCCGGCCATCGCGACGTTGAGGCCGCCGGCGATCTGATGGTGGAGCGTTTCCCAGCTCGCGGTCGTATCGCCCGACCACGGCAGCGCGGCGTAGCGCTGCTGGCCGGCCCAGGCGGAGCGCGTGAGGGTGAGGACGCGTTGGTCGCTCGTGGCGCGCTGGCCGTCGTAGGTGCCCTTCGTGGTTTCGAGGCTGTAGGGATTCAGGTAACGCGTGAAATCGCCGAGCGCGTTTTTTCCGAGACCTTTGATGTCGCGCTCGACGTCGGCCGGATCGTGGCAGGCGCCGCCGACCTCGACCTCCGTTCCATCCATCCACAAAGCGTCGACGCCGACGTCGAGCAGGCCCTGCTTGATGTATTTGAAATAGATGGCGCGGCCTTCGGGGCTGAAGGCGTCGTAGATGCGCGCCTGCCTTGAAATCCAGTGGAGCGGCGCGAACCGCAGGCCGTGGGCGTCGAGCTCGTGAGCGAGGGCGGTGTCGTTGCCGATCGACGGCCAGATCGACACCATGAGCTTCACATGCAGGTCGTCGTGGAGCGTTTTCGTGAGCGCGGCGGGATCGGGATAACGCTGCTTGTCCCAGGTCATGCCGCTCCAGGTGCCGTCGGCGCCGCCCCAGTATTGCCAGTCCTGCACGATGTAATCCAACGGGAAGCCGGATTCGCGGAAGTTGCGCACGACCTGGACGAGCCGGTCCTGCGTTTGGTAACGCTCCTTGCTCATGAAGAGGCCGAACGCCTGCTTCGGAAACATCGGCGCTGCGCCGGTGAGATCACGATAACCGCGGATCACGCCGTCCATCGTGTCGCCGGCGATGAAGTAGTAATCGACACCGGCCGGCGCGCTCTCCGCCCAGAGCGTGGCCCCGTCGGCGCCATCGTCGAAGGTCATTTTCGAGTAGATGTCCCACAGGATGCCATAGCGCCGCGTGGAGATCAGGAACGGCACGACGATGCCGATGTTGGTCTGCACCAGCAGCACATGCTGGCCGCGATAGTCCATGTAGGGACGGTTGTATTGCCCGAGGCCGTAGATCGACTCGTCGGGGGCGAGCGTGAACGTGTGCGAGACTTCGTAGGTGGGCGCGCCGGAGATCGTCACTTCCTTGATCGAGTCCGGTTGCGTGCGCCGCTCGCGCGTGAGCTCGCGACCGGCCGCGTCGAGAAATTCGAGCGCGCCGGAATGCTTGTCGGCGACGACGCTCAATTTTGCCGAGCGAAGCGTGAGCGACTGCGGCGACTCCTCCACCGAGAACGGGACGGCTGATGGTCGCTGCAATACCACGAGGCTGGGTTGCGTGGTGTCGGCGTGACCGAGGTTCGCGTTCACCCGCACGGTCTCGGGTCCGTAGAAGAGGACATTCTTCGTGATCTCGCCAACGCGGAACTGGACGCCGTTGTCGAGGTGGACAAACGTGAAGCCGTCCGCTGCCGCGGGGACGACGGCCTGGAGCTGACCGGCCGGATTCAAGCCCGACGCGGCGTGGAGCAGGACGCCGCTGCAAAGCAAAACAACCAGGCCAAGCGAGTGCCGTTTTTCGATCGATCGAATCATGGGAACTGGAAAACAGGGAAGGCGCGGGAGTGCGACGAGCGCCGGGCGAAATGGCCCGGCATGGGACGCGCGCGTCGGCGTCGAGCATCGCGAGCGGCGCTCCGCTCCGCAAAGCGGCCGGATGCATGACCGTAATGTTGACCGCTTCGTTCGGCGGCGCCACCGGCAAAACGACCGCAGTTCGGCGGCCCCACGGGGGAAATTTGTTTCCTCGCGTTCCATCGGACCTAACGGTCCTGTGGCCGGGAGGTATCGGAGGGACGACGTTCCCGTTAATCAACTTTCCGTTCATCTTCCCAATCGAACCCCCCAACGACTGAACCCATGAAGAAGTTCCCCCTCTTGCTCGTGCTCGGCGCGCTGCTGTGCGCCCGCCCCGTGATCGCCCAAGCCCAGGCGCCCGCCGACGACTGGAAGTCTGCTTCGTCCAACCAGCCCGGCCACGAATATCCGAAAGTGAATGCCGAGCGCCAGGTGATGTTTCGCATCGTCGCGCCCGACGCGAAGAGCGTGGGCGTGAGCTTCAAGGACAGCAGCGAATTCAAGAAGGGCGCCGACGGCGCGTGGTATGGCACCACGCGTCCGCTCGATGAAGGGTTTCATTACTACACGATCAAGATCGACGGCGGTGATGTGCCCGATCCGGACAGCCTGATGTATTTCGGGGCGATGCGCTGGGGCAGTGCCGTCGAAGTGCCGGCTCACGATGAGGATTTCTACACGATCAAAAACGTGCCGCACGGGCAGCTGCGGGAAATCTACTTTCATTCCGACAGCACGAATTCCGAGCGCCGCGCGTTTGTTTACACTCCGCCGGGATACGAGAAGAACGCCGACCAGCGTTATCCGGTGCTTTATCTCCAGCACGGCTGGGGCGAAAACGAATACGGCTGGGGCAATCAAGGCCGGGTCCCCGAGATCATGGACAACCTGATCGCCGCGGGGCAGACGAAGCCGTTCCTCATCGTGATGACCTACGGCATGACCAATGATGTCCGCTTCGGCCACATGAACGAGTTCAGCATCGTGCCGTTCGAAACCGTCCTCGTAAAGGAGTTGGTGCCTTACATCGATGCCCACTTCCGCACGCTCGCCGATCAACCGCACCGCGCGATGGCGGGTCTCTCGATGGGCGGCATGGAGACGAAGACGGTCACGCTCAAGGATCTCGACGTATTTTCGTCCATCGGCCTCTTCAGCGGCGGCAGCATCAAGCCCGCCGACATCGCCGACATGGATGCCTTCAAGGCGAAGAACAAAGTGGTTTTCGTGGGCTTCGGCAGCCGCGAGGTCGAAGGGGGCAAGACTCGTTTCGGCGGCGACCCGAAGGCGGACATGGAGGCGCTCCGGGCGGCCGGCATCAACGCTCATTACTACGTGTCGCCGAACACGGCGCACGAGTGGCTGTCGTGGCGCCGCGACTTGCGCGAGTTCGCGCCGCTGCTGTTCCGGGACTGAGTGCTCTTTTGCGTTGCGATCACCGGCCCCGGAAAGGGTGGAGAATCACGTCATGAAAAATCCTGCCTTCGCTCTGCTCTTCGCCCTGTTTCTGGCTGCGGCCGTCTCGGCCCGGCCCCGCGAAGTGGGTCCCTACACGCTCCACCCGATCATCCCGGGCGTGACGCGGATCGAAGACGCCAACCACGGCAATCCCGCCGGCATCCACCTCGGGGCGGACGGCAAGCCGACGGGATTCAACAACTGTTCCGACATGTATCTGATCGTCGGCGGCGACAAAGCGCTGCTGATCGACCTGTCCAACTTTATCACCTGGGATTCCACGGCCGTCGCCTCGCTCCAAACCATCGTGCGGGAGGAGATCGGAGCCCGGAAGCTCTTCGTCACCGTCACGCACAACCATGGTGACCACACCGGCATGCTGCCGGCGTTCAAAGACAACAAGGCGGTGACGTTTTGGATTCGGACTGCGGAGTTCGAAGGACGGAATCTCTTTCCCCGCGAGCGGACGACGTCCATCGCGGCGCATCCCGCGCTGGACCTGGGCGGCGGCTTCGTGGTCGACACGCTGGAGATACCCGGACACACGGATCACTCCACGGCGTTTTTCCTTCGCGGGAAAAACCTGCTGTTCAGCGGTGACGGCATCGGTTCCGGCGGCGGCGTCTGGCTCTTTTCGGCCGATGGATTCAATCACTACCGCCAAAGCGTCGACCGGCTGATCGCCTACATCCGCGATCCGGCCCACGGGATCGACGAGAGCAAGCTGATGATCTTCGGCGGCCACTACTGGCAGAAGCGCGAAAAGGAAAAACTCACGATGCAGTATATCGTGGATATGCGGACGCTGATTGGGGAAATCAAAGCCGGCCGGGCGCGCGAGGAGAAAGTCTCCTTCGGCAAATACCTCGACACCGATTTCGTCTACGGCGAAGCGACCATCACCTGGAACAAGGCCGACGCCGAAAAGTTCAGGGCGGAGTAGGTGGTGGGGAGCTGCGGAGCCCCCGGGATCACGCCATCAGCGCTTCGCCCGAGTGGCTCCGATACGAGGACATTCAACCGCCGCGATGCCTTCATTTGCCCGAATTGGGATAATTGATCCCGGGTCCAAAGAAGCACTCGTAGGCCTGAATCTTTCCGTTCTTCAGCTGAAAATAGTCGGCGTTCCGGGCGAATTTTCCGCTGGTCGTCCAACCGGTGGAGACGACAAAGACGTTATCCCCGTCGACCACCACTTTTTCGATGTCGAAGCGTTTGATCTTATAGGTATTGGGCCAGCACCGCTCCTTGACATGCTGCAGGTCGATATGGTCGTCCAGCGGACTGGAAAACGTGAATCCGCCGGCCAGCGCCTGTTCCAGCAGACTCCAATCGTGGGTTTCCCAGGCACGATACCAGTTCTGGATGGCCTTTTGACCGGACAGGTCTGGAGCGGCGCCAGCCGTGCAGGTCAGGGCGAGAGCAAGGAACGCAAGTTTTGAAAAGAAGTGGTTCATAGGGATGTGTTGTCCGCGGATTCCTGAGTGTAACGCCAGGCCCGCGGTTAATCCTTCAAATTTCTTCCACTCGCCCGGCAGCTATTCCCTGGTGCGCCCCTCGCTCGCCGGGGATCAGCTCGTGAAAATCTTGCGGGCTTCGCCTTCGGGGTCGTCCTGCATGGCGCAGGTGTTGTTGAACACCATGGTCGGACCGCGCTCGGGTTCGAACGGCGCCCACTTCAAACCGGCGTGGCTCGGGTTGCCGGTGCGGGCGAACGCGGCCCAGGCGCCGGCCATCGTCCGGGCGAGTTTCTGCGCCTCCGGCGTGTTGCCCGTGCCTTGGTCGCAGCGCCTGGTGTTGTCGAAGCAGAAGGCGAGTTCGGCGGTGTGCCACGCGCCGGCGTCCTCGAGCATCGGCGATGGCCAGGTGAAATACCAGGCGAACACGGGCGCCGCCTGCTGCGCGTGCTTGAGCGTGGCCATGCGGGTGACGTTGTTGCGCATGCTCAGGGCATTCAGCCCGCCGCCGCTGCACATGTAGGACAACGTGCGAATGCTTTTTTCCGGGTGGGCCTTCTTCAGGGCGGCGGCGAGTGCGCGCGCCTTGGACTCGCCGTAGTTCTTTGTCAGCGTGGCCAGCCACTCTGCTTCCGTGGGCCGGGAGAGCATGTGATTTCCCTCCTCGCTCACCGAGCCCATCAGCATCGGCACGTCCTTCGAGATCGCGGGCGCCGTGTCATAGAACGAGCGCATCGTGATGTTCCGGCCGTCGACCGTCGGTCCCCAGCCCACGCGCGGCTTGGCGGTGCCCGGGGCCGGGGTGGGGCCGCCGGTGCCCCACGGCGGATTCATCCGTCGCATGACTGCGTCGCCGATTTCGTTCAGCCGGGCCCACTCCATTTTCTGCAGCGCGGCGATATCCGTCGCGCCGGCTTCCGCGAGCACCTGTTTGGCAAAGTCGGCGGATTGATCGCGGTCCGGAGGATTGCCGCCTCCGCCCGACTGCGCCGAGGCGCGATGGATCAGGCCGGTCGCGGAGGGCATGCCGAGCAGGGCGGTCACCTTCGAACCGCCGCCCGACTGGCCGTAGATCATCACGCAATCGGGATCGCCGCCGAAGTTGGCGATGTTTTCCCGGACCCAGTGCAGCGCGGCGACCAGATCGGTCATGCCGACGTTCGCGGAGTCGGCATAGGCCGGTCCGCCGATCGAGGAGACATCGAGAAAGCCGAGGCAGTTGAGGCGGTGATTGACCGTGACGGAGACCACGTCGTGATGGCGGGCCAGTTGCGCGCCGTCCTGGGAGGCGAGTTCGTAGGCCGAGCCGAACGAGAAGCCGCCGCCGTGGATGTAGAACATCACGGGACGTTTGCCCGTGAGGCTGGAGGTCCAGATGTTGACCTTCAGCATGTCCTCGCTCTGCCAGCCGTCGGTCCACTGCTGGAGAAACGTCTGTTCGCTCGACCAATTGTGCAGGTGTTGCGGGCAGTTGCCGCCGTAGGTCAGCGCCGGCAGTTCGCCCTCCCACGGTGCGGGCGGTTTCGCGGGCAGCCAGCGGTTCTCGCCGCCTGTGTTCGCGCCGTAGGGAACGCCTTTGAACGTGAGGACGCCCTCCTCCACGTAGCCGCGCACCTTGCCATACTTCGTGTTCGCGACCGCCGAGCGCGGCGTGGAGCAGGTGCCGCCGCGACGGCCGGCGGCGGGGCGGTCGCCGCTGTCCGCCGCGCGGAGGGATCCGGGCAAGGCGGCGCCGAGGCCGGCCGTGGCGGTGAGAAGCAGCGCCTGGCGCCGGGTGAGCGTGGGGCCGTTGGGAAAATCTGTTTGGGGCATGATGTTTTCTTTCTTTGGTCGGTGGAGAAGGAGATTCAAAAACAGTCAGAGAGGATCAGGAATTGGCGTGTGGGGCGATTCGGCGTGGTCTTTTTGACAAGGTCGGAAGGCTGCTTCCCAACGCGCGGCGGGTCGTTGCCACCTGCGTGATGCCCGCCGGCGCGGCATGGATCCGTGACTCCAAACGGAGAAAACTCGAATCGACCGGGAGGTTCACGAGCCCTGTTTGCTTCCGTCCTCCTTGCGGTTCTTCTCGTTCCGGATTCGCCTCAGCTCCTCGAGATCGATTTTGTCTTTTGCCCTGGGGGTGGCTGCCTTGTTGGCGACCAGTGCGTCGAAGCCAATGAAAGGCACGCTCAGTCCGGCTAGTTCGACGATCAGACGATCCTGACGACAGCGTTCAAAGGTAACACCGTCGATGCCGGTCGGCACCTGGATCTTGATGGGCTCATGACCGATTTCGACGATCGTATCGGGCTCGAGAAAGTCGTCCGGTTTCAAGTTGAGCGAGGCGAAGCCAAACTCGGCAAACACGCCGACCAAGGCCTCGGCATTCGAGCGGCCGGTGGCGACAAAGACATCGAGATCGCCGGTGTAGCGGGGGAACCCGTGGACCCCCACGGCGTACCCACCGACGACCAGGTAATCAACGCGATGCTTTTCGAGTAATCCGAGAAACTCGAGGAAATGCCTGTTGAGCATGCGGCGAATCGGGGGTTGTCATCCGGATGGCCTCCATGGCCGCAATCCGCTCCTGCGGTGTGCGCTCCAGCCACTGGCGCGAGCGCCCGTCGGGCTGGTGCAGTTTGCGCTTCGTGAGAACCGGCTCCATGACGGACCGAGCCTTGCGCACGACGGTCGTGAACGCAAGACGGCTGGACCGGGCCATGGACTTTTCGAGTGTAGCGGCAGGCGGGGCGCCTGCCGCTACCCGACGCGCACAACCTCCACCGCAGGAAAGTGCACGACGCGCTCCAAATCCGGATGATCGCGGTGCGAGCCGAATCAGAAAGGGCTCGGGATTACTTTTGCAGCGCGATTTCCAGCTGGGTGAGCGAGTGCGCCGGGAAGGTGTGGCTGATCCGATTGCCGCTGAACGCCAGGTCGCTCGTAACGGTGCGGACCTGCTCCTTCGCGGCGGTGTTGGCGGCGTCGAGGGAATCGGCGTTGATGAGATGCACCTGGCCCTTGCCGGTGTAGGCGCCGGACTGCAGGTCGATGTCGGCCGGAATCGCCTCCGTCTCGCTGCGGTTCACGACATTCACGACCAGCATGCCGTCGGACTGGTTCAACACTGCGGTGACGTCCAGGTAGGGAATGTCCTTGAAGACCTTGTTGCTGTAGTTTTCGCAACGCGTGTAGACATCGAGCGCCGTGCCGCGGCAGTGACTCGAATAGAGGTAGAACGGATAGTAGAGCGACGTCTTGTAGTCGCCGTCGGGAGTGAGGCCGACGAGGCTGCTGAGGAACGTCAGGTTCGCCATCTTCACGATGTCGGCGTGGCGGATGAACGCGTTCAGGTGCTGGGCCAGCAGCAGCGGGCCGGCGAGGTTGTTGCCGCGCGCGCCGTACTCGTCGAACGAGATGGCGATCGGCCGGTCCGTGCCGGATTTGACCATCGCCTTCTCGATCTCGCCCTGGGTGACCTCGATGATGCGATCGATCTCGCGGCCGAGGGACATTTCGTCGGTGAAGGTCGGTTTGTCGATTCCCCGCAGGACCTGAAAGACATAACGGTGGAGCGAAATGTAGTCGATGGTGCCCGCCATCCGATCGAGCACGTAGTCGTTCCAGTCGGTCCAGCCGTCCTTGGGGTCGTAATCCTTCGTGACCAGCGGATAGTTCGAGGCGCCGGCGGCGATCAACTTGATGTCCTTGTCGGCGCCGCGCATCGTCTTGGCCGCCTCGAGGGCGAACTTCACGTAATCTTCCTTGTTCTTGTGACCGAGTTGCCAGGGACCGTCGGGCTCGTTGCCGAGCGCCCAGTATTTGACCTTGTAGGGCTCCGGATGGCCATACTTCACGCGGAGGTTGGCGTAACGCGTTCCGGCGGGCGCGTTGCAGTATTCGACCCAGTGCGCGGCGTCCTCGATCGTGCCGGTGCCGGCGTTGATGCAGATGAAGTTTTCCGCGCCGACGAGGTTGCAGAAGGCCGCATATTCGTCGGTGCCCATCTGATTGGATTCCTTCCGGTGACGGGAAAGATCCAACACCGCGGG
This sequence comes from Opitutus sp., assembly GCA_035549975.1. Taxonomy (GTDB): domain Bacteria; phylum Verrucomicrobiota; class Verrucomicrobiia; order Opitutales; family Opitutaceae; genus Opitutus. The sequence goes on along the minus strand of DASZPP010000263.1, from coordinate 28,156 downwards.
ACGCTGATCCTTCGGCCCGACGCCATCCTCCCAATGGTAGCCGGAAACAAAATTACCGCCGGGCCAGCGGACGGCGGAGACCTTCAGCTCCTTGATTTGTTGGATGTAGTCCTTCCGGAAGCCGTTTTTGTCGGACCGCGGTGAATCAGGATCAAACAAGGAGCCATAGACCACGCCGCGGCCGGTGCCGCGCCCGACCGGTTCGAGAAAGCTCGAATAGATGTTGGGGTCGATGGCGCCGATCGTGCGGTCAAGGTCGATCTTGATCAGCGCAGGCTGCGCAGCTGAAAGATTCCCGGCGGTGGAGCCGGCCAGCAGCAGCGAAAAAAATAGGAAGCTCAGTTTTTTCATCGGTCGTGGGTTTGGGGGCTGATCCGGTCAAACGGTCGAGGAACCCCGGTGCCGCGCCGGATCGCAGGCACCGAGTCCACAGCCGGCGATTACTCGGCCGGCTTGGCCTTGAGAAAGCCGTTGATGTCGAGCCAGTGGGTGAAGGGCTCGAACCACCAATAGGTCGTGCGGCCCGGATAGCCCATGCCGAAGCCGTGGCCGCCGTTCTGGTAGAGGTGAAACTCGACGGGCCGCTTCGCATCGTGCCAGGATTTGATCAGTCCAAAATCGTCGTGGAACATGAGCGGATCGTCGATGGCGAGCGCGACAAACAACGGCGGCGCGTCCTTCGGCACCTCGACCTTCCCCAAAGGGCCGTAGATCGGGGCGGCGAAGGCGAGTTTCATCGCGGTCGAATGGAGCGTGCACTGCATCGTGAGTCCGGCGCCGGCGGAGAAACCGACCATGCCGATCCGGCTGGGATCGACGTGCCACTGGCCGGCGTTTTTCACGATGAGCGCGTAGGCGGCCTCGGCGTCGGCTTGCTGGTTGGTCAGGTCGAAGCGGGGAAGTCGCGGCGCGGACTGGCCGGCTGCGCCGCCGGCGGGCCGCGGCGGAGGGCCGAAGCCGTGGCTCATCATTTCCTTGAACTCGTCCATCGAGGGAGGAGTGGGTTGGAGGCGATATTTGAGGACGAAGGCGGCGACGCCCTGCGCGTTCAACGCCTTCGCGATTTTCCAGCCTTCGTTGTTGATTGAGAGCCACCGGAAGCCGCCGCCGGGTGCGACGATGACGGCGGTGCCGTTCGCCTTCGCCGGATCGGGCAGAAACGGCGTGAGGGTTGCGGCGGTGACGTTGCGCACCATCGGCTCGCCCCACTGGCGGAACCAGCTTTCCTTCGCGGGCTGGTTCTCGACGCCGCCGGTCCCGAGCGCAATCGCGCCGGGCTCGGCGGGGGCTTCGAGCGGATAGACGGTGCCGTCCTGCGCAAAGGCGGAAGCGGCGAGCGTGAGCAGCGATGCGATCGCGGCGGTGCGGGTCAGTTTGATCAGGGTGTCAGGCATAGCGGTGGGGTGTTTGGTTGGGATTCAGCATTCCCGGGAAAGGTTGTGGAAAGCCCGCGGGGCGGCGGGGGGACGATCAATCGGCGGCGGCGAACTCCATCTTGTCGAGATTGACGAAGTCGCCATCGATGACGATGCGCAAAATGTGGGAGCCGGCGGCGAGCCGCACCGTGCGCTCCAGCACGATCCAGTTCTGGAATCCATTCGTGTTCGGAACCTCGATGATGTCGGTGAGCTTCGCGCCGTCCGATTCGAGATGGAATTTCGCGGTGGACTGGCCCGACGCGACGTGAAAGGACACGCGATACGTGCCGGACTTCGCCACCGCGACCGTGTAGGCCGTCCATTCGCCGGCGTGCGTCCAGCCGAGCGTGTAGCCCCCGGCGCTGCAGGCGCCGATGTCGACGCCACTGTCCGTCCGATAAAGTCCACCCTCGTTGATGTCATCGCTGTCGCGATAGGCGTCGCCCGGACAGCCGATGTCGTAATCCTCGGCCTCGATGATGCCCGGGATCGGGTTGGCCTTGTAGGGCGCCTGCTTGATATCGCAGACTTCCTTGAGCTGCCAGGTGGACAGCGACGGCGCGGCGGAAGCCGAGACCGATGCCGCGACTCCTTCCGCGGCGGCGGAATCGAGCGCGAGCCTGAACTCGCGGTCCTGAACGTTCGAAATCGTGATCGTGCCGTTGCGGGCGTCCGCGAGTTTCCAGAGCTGGTTGTCGCGGCCCGTGAATTTCGCCGGGACGAGCGTGTGGTCCGCGGTGTCGAGTGCGAATGTCGCAGCGCCGTCTTTCCGGCTGAGGAACGCGTAGACACCTTGGCCGACGGCCTTGAGGCCCCATTGGTTGGCGGCGTCCTTGCGCGCGGCGGTGAGTTTCATGCCCGCGCCGAGAACGATATCGCCGGAGCCCCCGGCTGGAACGAGATGGTAAAAGCGCGATGAGTCGACATCCGCAAAGTTGTCGAACGCCGGGATCCTGCCGTCGAAGCGCAGCTTGATCACGTAGGCCAGTTCGTCGAACGAGCGCGCGGGCAGCTTGAGGTGGAGCCCCGTTTTGTCCTGGGCGAACTGCAGGGGCAGGTATTTGCCGGCGGCGCCATCGATCAACTCGACCGATTTCAGCTTCGTGCCGTCGATGCGCTCGGAGGAGAGCAGCGAGAGATCGACGCTCGTCTGGCCGTCGTCCCAGCCGAGCATGATCGCATAGAGCGTCGAGTTGTCCTTCGAGCGCGTGTAGCGAATGTCGCGCGCCGTGCCCGCGCGCGGCGGACCCATGACGCCGTGCGCGGCGCCCATCTTGGTCGGGCCCTCGCCGTAGCGTTCCCAGGCGCGCGTGGCGTAGATCGCCTCGCCGTATTTGTGCAGCCACGCGCCCATCGTGTGAAGGATGGCCTTTTGCTCCTCCGGAATCGTGCCGTCGGCCTTCGGCGCGATGTCGAGAACCAGGTTGCCGTTCTTGCTGACGCGATCGATGAAGCCATGGAGGATCTGCCGCGTGGAGTAGTAGCCGAGTCCGTCGGTGTAGCACCAACTCGAGGAACTGATGGCGTCGTCGGTCAGCCAGTAGGGCTCGCGGATGTCCGGCGGACCGCCGCGCTCGTAGTCGAGGACGGCGCATTTCGCGTTCAGGCCATCCTTGAAGGTGGCGACGACCTCCTTGTTCCACGTCGCGGCCTGGTTGTAGTAGTAGGCGAGGAAGCCGAGCAGCACCGGCTGCGAGATCAGGTGCAGGTTGAAATCCTGGTAGATGATATCGGGATGATAGCCGTCGATGATCTCCTTGTGCTTCGCGAGCCACAGGGCCTCGTTCTTTTCCTTGCCCTGCTGGCCATAGAGGATTTTCAGCTTGGGATCGTCGGTATGCGGCACCGCGCTGTAGTAGCCGGTGATGTTGAAGGCGTGATGCATCGAGAGGAAGACCTTCATGTCGTGCTGGCGGATCGCGTCGGTCAGCAGGCGCACGAGATCCAGGTGCGGGCCCATGTCCTTCGCGTTCCATGGGTTCACCTTGCTGGCCCAGAGGGAAAATCCGTCGTGATGTTCGGCGACGGGTCCGGCGAATTTCGCGCCGGCGTCGGCAAACAACTGCGCCCACTCATCCGGATCGAAGTGTCCGCCTTGCGACTTGAGCTTCGGGGCGAACTGCACCCAGTGGCCCTGCTTGTCGCGATCGCCCGTGATGAAATGGTCATAGGGCCATTTTTCGAGAGTGCCGTAGGTTTCGAGGTGGTGCCGGTTCTCGGGCGATCCCGCGATATACATGTTCCGGGGATACCATTCGCTGCCGAAGGCCGGCACGGAGTAAACGCCCCAGTGGAAATAGATGCCGAATTTCGCGTCCTTGAACCACTCGGGCGCCGGATCCGCTTTTTCGAGCGAGGCAAAGGTGGGCTGGTATTCCTCGGCGCGGCTGCGCGACGCGAGCAGGGTCGGGAGGGTGAGAGCGATGGCGAGCAGCAATTTGTTTCTCATCGTGGAGGTGTTTTTTCGGAGCGTTTGCGGCCGGAATGGTTCGAGGAATCAGCGCGGCGACAGGGTCGCCGCGTAACCGCCGGCAGGGGCGAGGGTGAGTTCCAGCATCGTGTCGTTGGCGACGGTGGTGGTGGTGTCGGAAATCTTCGCCGGGTTCGTCGCCGACTCGGACGTGTCGGCGAAGGCGCGCAGGTTCCATTGTCCGGCGCCGAGGAATTTCAGCGGCACGCGGAGTTTCACGGGCGCGTCGCCGTTCATCGCGGCGAGATACCAGCGGTTGCCCGAGCGGCGGGCGAGGACGACGTGCTGCGCGGCCTCCGCCGAGAGCACGACGGTGTCGTCCCACACGGTCGGAAGGCCGCGGAAAAACTCCACGCCCGGCTGGCCGCGATAGTTTTCCGGACTGTCGCAAAGGACGAGCAGCGGACTGAAGTAGACGACGGTTTCGGCCAGTTGGCGCGCGCGCGTGCCAATAACCTCGGCCGGACTCGTGATTTTGAAGTCGGCGGCGGTGCGGTTGAGAAACCCGCCGGGGGTGAAGTCCATCGGCCCGAGCAACCCGCGGGTAAAGGGCAGCGTGATCGTGTGCAGCGTGGAACAGGCGCCGGGATTCCATGGGATCTTGTTGTATTCGTTCCCGAGCACGCCCTCCTGCGTGATGAAGTTCGGCCACGTGCGGGCGAGGCCGGTCGGCTTGTAGGCGCCGTGGAAGTCGACGAGCAGGTGGTGCCGGGCGGCGGCGGTGAGGGCGTCGACATACCAGTTCACCGTTTCCTGGCTGTCGCTGTTCATGAAATCGACCTTCACGCCGGCGAAGCCCCACGCGGCGACCTGCGTGAACACCTTTTCGATGCCCTCGCGCGCAAGATCATGGGCGTTCATCCAGAGGAGCAGCCGGACGTTCCGCTCGCGGGCGAATGCGATCAGGTGCGGGATGTCGACGTGCGCCGCGGGCTTGGTGAGGTCGGCCTTCGGGTTGTCCATCGGCTCATACCAGAACCAGTCGAGGAGCTGATAACGGAAGCCCATGTCGGCGGCGAACTGGATGTACTCCTCGTGCGAGCGGGTGTCGCCGCGCGAATTCAAGCCCTTGAAATTTGGCTGGGTCGGATTCACGCCGGTCCACCACGCGTCCCACGCGGCGACGCCCGGCTTGATCCACGAGGTGTCGGCCAACTGTGACGGTGTCGCGAGGGTGGGGATCAGCTCGTTGCCGACGAGCCCGGCGGCGTCGCGCGCCAGCATGATCACGCGCCACGGGCTGACGCGGCGGTCCTTTCCGAGGACGAGGCCATTATGATCCTTGCGCGGTGCGAGCGTGACGCGCGCGCCGGGCCGCGGCGAACCGTCGGCGCGCGGGCCGGCGGCGGCCACGAACATGCCGGCCCAGTCGATCAGGTCCGATTCGGAGATCGCGGCGAAACCGTGCGGCAGTTTCACCAGCAGCGGCAACACGTGCGGCCGGGCGATGTTCGCGGTGAGCTGGCTGAGGTGCTTTTCCGGATATTGGCATTCGGCGCACTCGGAGTAATCGCCGGCCCAGCAGGTGAGATCGGAAGGGAAAATGAATTCGGTGCGCTCGTTCGTGACGACGTAGCTTTCCAGTCCCGGCTGCTCCGGAATCTCGTAGCGCAAGGCGACGCCGTCGTCGTAGGCGCGCACGATCACGTTGAACCGGCCGGGAGCGTCCGCCTCCTCCCGCAGCGCGAGCTTCAATTCGCGATAGTGGTCGCGCAGCGTGCGATGCTGACCGAAGGGATTGTCCCACGTGCTGTCGTGATCGGAACGCGCGGCGGTCGTGATGACGGTGTGACGACCGAGCGAGAAGCCGCCGGCGAAATCGAGGCCGAGGCCCGAGTCGGCCAGCACGGGTTCACCAGCGACGGCGATGCGGTAGTGGAGTGCGTTCGTGTCGCTGACGGTGACGACGATCCGGCCGTCCGGAGAGGCGATTGATTCCTCCGCGGCGCGAGACGTGGAGATCGTGGCGGCCAGGAGGAGCAGCGCGGCGGCGAGCCGGCAGCGAGGGGGAAGAGCGGGAGCGGGGCACATGGTGGTGGCGGGGTGGGATTCAGAGTTTTACCGACGCGGTCTGCCGCAGGTCGGCGGAGGATGCGCCGGCGGCGATGGTCCATTCGCCGGTGGGGACCGTGTAGGATTTCTTTTCCACGTTCCAGCGGCGCAGCGCGACGGCAGGCACGGTGATGGTGACGGATTTCCTTTCGCCGGCCTTCAGGTGCACGCGGGCGAAACCGCAGAGCGCGCGGATCTCCTGCGGCTGCGAAGCGGCGGGCGGGGTGGCGTAAAGCTGGACGACTTCGTCGCCGCTGCGCCCGCCGGAATTGGTGAGGTCGACCGTGACCTCGAGCGTGTCCTTGGCGGCGCGGGCGACGTGGAGATTGGCGAAATCGAATTTCGTGTAGCTGAGCCCGTGGCCGAAGGCGTAGAGCGGCTTGCCGGTGAAGTAGCGATACGTGCGGTTCTTCATCGAGTAGTCGGTGAAGCTCGGCAGGTCCGCGGTGGAGCGGTAGAACGTGACCGGCAGGTGCCCGGACGGATTCACGATGCCGAAGAGCACCTCGGCGACGGCGCGGCCGCCTTCCTCGCCGGGATACCACGCCTGCACGAGCGCGGGGAGATTCTCGTCCTCCCAGGTGAGTGCCACGGCGGAACCGCTGCAGTTGACCATGACAACGGGCTTGCCGGTCGCGTGCAGCGCGTGGAGCAGGTCCTCCTGTTCCTTCGGCAGCTCGATCGACTCGCGATCGAAGCTCTCGCCCTCCTGCGCCGCGGTGATGCCGCCGACGTAAACGATCACATCGGCCTGCGCGGCGACGGCGAGCGCCTCGTCCTTGAGTTCCGCGACCGAACGCGTGGTCTTGTTGTCCTGGCCGCTCCAGGGCGCGGTGGCGGGATTGCTCGTGATGGGACTGCCCATGGCGTAGCTGACCTTGATGTCCGAGCCGACGAGGCGCTTGATGCCATCGAGGATCGAGACCGGCTGCGAAGCGGAGCCGTGATAATTTCCGTCGAGCATCGACTTCGAGTCGGCGTTGGGGCCAATCACGGCGATGTGCTTGAGCTTGGCGCGATCGAGCGGGAGCACGCCGTCGTTTTTCAGGAGCACGATCGACTGACGCGCGAGTTCGAGCGCCACCTGGCCGTGGGACGGGAGGTCGTTGTCCGCGAGCGAGTATTTTGAAAAAGGAACCTTGTCCGCGGGGTCGAAGAGCCCGAGCCGGAAACGCGTCCAGAGCGTGTGATACAACGCCTCATCGAGTTCCTTCTCGGTGACGAGACCCTGCTGCACCGCGCGGACGAGCGCGTCGTAGTCGCCACCGCAGCAAAGATTGCAGCCGGCCTTCACGGCGGCCGCGGCGGCTTCCTCGGCGGTCTTCACGAAGTGGTGCTGGTTCTCGCCGTAGATGTCGTGGATCGCGCTGCAGTCGGAGACGACGTAGCCTTCGAAGCCCCAACGATTGCGGAGCAGGTCGGTGAGGAGAAAACTGTTGGCGCTGGCGGGCACGCCATCGATGGAGTTGTAGGCGCTCATCACGCCGGCGACGTGGCCCTCGCGGACGACGCGCTCGAACTGCGGCAGATACGTGTCGAACAGGTCGCGGTCGGAAATCACGGCGTCGAAACGATGACGGTCGCGCTCCGGCCCGCTGTGGACCGCGTAGTGTTTCGCGCAGGCCATCGCCAGCATGTAGCGCGGATCGTCGCCCTGGATGCCCTTGACGAACTCGATGCCGATCTCCGCGGTGAGGAACGGATCCTCGCCATACGTCTCCTGCCCGCGGCCCCAGCGCGGATCGCGAAAGATGTTCACGTTGGGCGTCCAATACGTCAGGCCCGTCCACCATTTGGAGTCGCCGTTGTGGCTGTTCGCGTAGTCGTTGAACTTCGCGCGGCCCTCGATGCCGATGATCCGCCCCTCGCGGTGAAACAGTTCCGGATTCCACGACGCGGCGCCGCCGATCGGTTCGGGAAACACGGTGGCGAAGCCGTTGTTGGCGACGCCGTGCAGCGCCTCGTTCCAATAATCGTAGGCCGGCAACCCGAGGCGCGGAATGGCGGGAGCGGCGTTTTTCAACTGCGCGACTTTTTCCGCGAGCGACATCCGGCGGATGAGGTCGTCGGCGCGGGCGCGCAGGGGCCTCGAGGGATCGCGCCAGATCGCGGGCTCCTTCACGTCGGGCGGAACCAGCGCCGCCGCGCCGAAGGCATCGGCGAGTTCGTTCGCGGCGAAATCGACGACCTCGGAGCCGGTGCTGTCGGTGATCGTGATCGTGTTGAACTTCGCCCGGCCCTTGCTCGCGGAGAACACGAGCTGCAACGGGCCGCGCAGCGCATCGTCGGATTTTTCAACCGTGCCGTGAATCCGGGCGACCTTGCGCGCACCGCCCGCGGCGGTGAAGAGGTCGAAATTTTCGGCGAGCACCTGGTCGCCCGCGCGAACGCTGAAGACGCGCTCGCCGGCGGCGTGCGCCTGGGTTTCCGCGGCGCCGATGGCGATGGCGTAGCGACCGGCGGGAAGGTTGGAGATCGTGACGGTGAACTGCGGGCCGTCGATATCCTCGCGATAGGCGTCAGCCCGGCCTTCGGTGCCGGCGATCGGGGGAAAGGGTTGCTCCTTCCGGTGGGTGAAGTCGCCGCTCACGGCGACCTTGCCGCCGCATGTGGTGCAGTGTTCGTCGGCGGCAAAGGTGCCAACGAGGGACACGATCAAGGCGGCGAACAGCAGAAGCAGTCGCACGGAACGCTGGTTGGTGGTGGGCAGTTTCATCGGCGGGGTGAGAGATATTTCGATGGGCTTGTGACGGCTGGAAGAGTCTCAACGTTCGCGAGCGAGCGCCGCGTCGAGGGTTTGCGACGCGCCCGGAGCCAGCGACAGATTCACGCTCCGGCCGGCATACGCGATCCGGGCGGAACTCGCGTGGCCGGTCGCATTGCCAACCACCGCGCGGGTCAGCCGCCCGTCCCGCCAGAAAAGGTCGACCGAAAAACCGCCGCGGGCGCGCAGTCCGCGCACCGAGCCGGTGGACCATTCGGGCGGCAAAGCCGGCAGGAGCTCGATTTCCCCGGCCTGGCTTTGCAGGAGTGATTCGGCGATGGCGGCGGTCAGGCCGAAATTCGCGTCGAGTTGATTGAAGCGAGCGTTCTGGAGGTTGTCGGCAAGGGAGTGTTGCCAGAGCGCCTGCAGCCATTCGTGAACTTTCGCGCCGCGGTGCAGGCGCGCCCAGATGCAGGCATCCCAGGCGGTGATCCAGCCGCCGCGCGGATGGCGGGTCTCCATCCACTTTTCGATCGCGCCCGCGAGTTCGGGGTTGTCGCGCGGGGTGATGCTGCTGCCGGGAAACAGCGGGAAATTGGGCGAGACGTTGTGCCCTTCATCGCCGCCCTGCCAGTCCTCGATCCACTCCTGGAGATGGCCGCGACGGTTGATCCGATAGGGCGGCAGTTTCGGCAGCGCGGCGGCGAGCTTGGCGCGGAAATCGTCGTCCACGTTCAGGATTTTTTCCGCGGCGATGCAGTGCGAGAAGAGTTCCCGGATCAGCGCGATGTCCAGCGTCGGTCCGGGCGACAGGGATGCGGTGTTCCCGTTCCGATCGCGATACGTGTGCTCCGGGGAAATGGAGAACGGCGTTACGAGCCAGTGGTGCTTCGGGTCCTCGACCAGCAATTCGAGCAGGAAACGGGCGGCCCCTTTCATCACCGGATAATACTGCTGCAGAAACCGCGTGTCGCCGGTGAAGGCGAAGTGTTCCCACAGATCCTGGCACAGCCAGGCGCCGCCGAGCGGCCACATGCCGTAGCGGGCGGCGTCCACCGGCGCCGTGCCGCGCCAGAGATCGGTGTTGTGGTGAACCACCCAGCCGTCGCGGTCATAGTAGGTCTTCGCGGTCTTCGCGCCGCTCTCGGAAAGATCCTGGACGAGCCCGAACAGCGGCGGCTGGCACTCCGAGAGATTGCAGACCTCCGCCGGCCAGTAATTCATCTCCACGTTGATGTTGGTCGTGTATTTGCTGCCCCACGGCGGGAGGAGGTCCTCGTTCCAGATGCCCTGCAAATTGGCCGGTTGGCCGCCGGCGCGGCTGCTGGACGCGAGCAGGTAGCGGCCAAACTGAAACGCGAGCGCCTCCAGGTTTGGATCCGACCCGCCCGCGCGAACGGCGGCGAGACGCTCATCGGTCGGCTTCGTGGTTTGCGCGTCATCGCCGAGCTGCAGATGAACGCGGTTCATCAAGCCGCGGAAATCCGCGAGGTGCCGGCGGCGGAGCGCCGCGAAATCCAGGCCGGCGGTGGCGGTCAGGACTTCCTTGCAGCGAGCGACGGGGTCGCCGCCGATGTCGTGATAGTTCACGAAGCTGGTGGCAATGGCCACGACGAGCGTGACGGCGTCGGCGTTGCTGATTTTCAGCGAACCGCCGTCGCCGGCGGAGCGGCCACCCTCGCGACGCGCGACCAGCGCCGCCTCGTAGCGCAGGCCTTCGCCCTTGGTGCGCGCGATCAGGCCGTTCATTCCGGTCGGCGGCGCGGAGAACGGACCGTGCCACGCTCCGTCCATTACGAGCCGGTCCGCGGTTGCCACCGAGGTCTTCAGGTAAGGTCCGTGAAACTGCGCAGCGAACGAGACGCGGCCCGGGTGGTCGGCGCTGATCCGCACGACGAGGACCCGGTCGGGCCAGGAGACGAATGCTTCGCGCGTTATCACCGCGTCGCCGGAGCGATAAGTCACGGTGGCGGTCCCGGTCTGCAGATTCAGCTCGCGACGATAGTCGGTGGCGTCGCCGGCATCGAACGACAGCAGCAGATCGCCAATCGGTTGGTAAGCCTCCTGCGCCTTCGGGATGCCGTAGAAGTGATCGTTGACCATCTTTTCCGCGTCCTGGAATTTTTCCGCGAAAACCAGGTCGCGAATCCGGTCGAAGTATTCGCCCGCGTGAGGATCGTCGTAGTCGTGCGGGCGTCCCGACCAGAATGACGACTCATTCAATGCGATCCGTTCCTGGGGAACGCCGCCAAACACCATCGCGCCGATCATGCCGTTGCCCAGGGGCAGCGCCTGGTGCCAGCTTTCCGCCGGCTGACGATACCAGAGGGCCTCGTCGTGCTCCTTCCCTGCAGCCTGGCACAGCGTCGCCGAACCGCCGAAAACGAGAGTCGCGAACAAGTGAGCCCAAACGGCGATCTTCAGGTCGAATCGGGCGTTCATGGGTGCATCGTCGGCGGTCGGGGGTGGGCTGTGATCAGTTGGGTTTGACGCTTCATTTCGCCCAAGCGGCGCCCTCGGGAGAACGGCGCCAGGCGAAATAGGCATCGAGCACCGCGAGCGAGTCGGCGCTCGGGACCGGGCCGGGATGGGCACCGTTGTGGAAATGCATGACCGCGCGATCGGCCATCGTGAACTCGGGCCACGTCGGGACGCCCGGGCCGTTCGGATCGCCGTGTTTGGCAAAGTTCGTCCAGTAGGTGGCGAGCAGGTCGGAAACGGTCCAATCGCCGGCGGTCAGCTTCTTGTCGTTGTGATCGAGCGTCTGGAAGACGTAGGGGACGTCCACGCCGTGCGGCGTGCCATGATCGGCCTCGGGCGAATCCGCGGGATGATCGGCGTGTTGGTCGAAGTAGTAATAGAAGACCTTGGATTTTCCATCGCGGGCCTGCAGCGTCGCCCACGCCCACGTTTGCCAGCCGAAGGCCGCATCGCGCGTCAGGTCGCGCGCCGTTTTCGGCACGTTGCTTTGGCCAACGGGATAGGCCCGCAGGAGCTTGTCGGCAAACGGGCCGTAGCGCGTCCGCACATTGGCGATGAATTCCTCCGGGGTTTTCTCGCGGGAGAAGCTGAGGCCTTCGTCGGAATTGTAGCCGACGAGAATATCGACGTCGTTGTAACGGCCGGCCTCGTAGAGCTTGTGCTGGTCGTCGGGAATCACCCAGCCGTCGACGATCGGCCACGCGGCGCCGCTGCCCCAGCCGGCGGGAAGCTTCGCGGGATCGACGCGACGGAGCTCGGCAATCGATTGGGCGCCGGCTTTCTCCGCGTAAGCGACGCCGGCCCGCTCGGCATCGGCGAGGACGTGCATGTTTTCGCCGGGATAGGTCGTGGCGCGGGGCGGACCGAACGAGCCGCCGCTTTCCGAAATGGCGCCGCGAAACAATCCGTGCGCGAGCGGCGAGGCGCACAGCATGCTGACGGAGATGCCGCCGGCGGACTCGCCGAAGATCGTGACCTGGCGCGGATCGCCGCCGAAGGCCGCGATATTCCGCTGCACCCACTGCAAACCGGCGATCTGGTCGAGCAGGCCGTAGTTGCCGGACACGTGCTGCGGCGACTCGGCGCTCAATGCGGGATGCGCGAGAAACCCGAGCGGGCCGACGCGGTAGTTGACGGTCACGAGCACGACGCCCTTGCGCGCGAGGTGTTCGCCGTTGTGGACGGGCGTCGAGGTTGAACCGAAGGAGAAACCGCCGCCGTAAATCCAGACGAGGACCGGCAGGTGCGCGTCGGCGGATTTCGCGGGCGTCCAGAGGTTGAGGTAGAGGCAGTCCTCGCTGACGTTGCCCTTGCCGTCGCCCTGGTAGGGGTCGGGCGCGAACTTCGTGGTTTCGCGCACGCCTGCCCAATGCGCTGCCGGCTGGGGCGGACGCCAGCGAAGTTCGCCGAGCGGCGGCGCCGCGAAGGGAACGCCCCGGTAGACCGTGAGATCCTTTTCGGTCGCGCCCTGCACGAGGCCGGATTCGGTCATGACGGGTGCTGGTGGCGATGCGACCGCGGCGACGGCGAGGGATCCGCAGCAAGCGAGAACGAGGACAGTTTTCATGGGAGGGGCGGGGTTTGGAGGGCGCGAGGGATGACGAGTCTCGCTCAGGAAGTGATCCGATAGATTTTGGCCGCGGTGCCGCCCATGATCGCGGCGCGCTCATCGGGCGAGAGCGGCCGGACGAGATCCTCGACGACCTGCACCCAGCGCGCGTAGTCGGCGGCCACGAGGCAGACCGGCCAGTCGGAGCCGAACATCAAACGCTCCGGGCCGAAGGCTTCGAGCACCACTTCGAAATACGGTCGCACGAGCTCAGGGGTCCATTGCCAGCCCGGAACCTCGGTGACGACGCCGGAGAACTTGCACGAGACATTGGGGCGCCAGCCGAGCTCGCGAATGTGGGCGCGCCATTCCCGAGCAGGCGCGCCGTTCACGACCGGTTTGGCGATGTGATCGAGCACGATGCGGAGTCGCGCGTGGCGATCGACCCAGGGCAGGGCGGCCGGGAGTTGACGGGCGAAGATCAAAAGGTCGTAGGCGAGGTCGAAGCTTTCGATCGCGTCGAGGGCGGCGTTGAAGCGGTCGTCGGAGAAACAGGCGTCCGGTTCGGACTGGAGGACGCGACGCACCCCCTTGAAACGCGGATGCTCGCAGTAGCGTTCCAGCCGCGAAATGACGGAACGCTCCGCGCCGGCCAGGGGGACCCAGCCGACGACGCCCTTGATCAGGCGTGCGGAATCGCTGAGGCGCAGCAGCCAGTCAGTCTCGGTGAGCGACTGGCGCGCCTGCACCGCAACGGTGCCGTCGAGCCCGGCCGCCGTGAGCAGCGGGGCGAGATCGGGCGGGAGAAAATCGCGGCGGATCGCCCGCATCTCCTCGCCGATCCAGTCATACTCGGCGGGCGAGTAACTCCAGAAATGTTGGTGGGCGTCGATGCGCACGGTGGAGGTCCTCTCCCTTCACTGGCCCGGAGGCCGACGCCGGCCGCGCCGGGGTGCCTGCTGCGGGGCCACGGGCGGAAGGTCTGTTGTGAGGGAAGCCAAGCGCTCACACGGTAGCCGAATCGGACCCGCCGGAGAATGGATGTTCTTGTCCCGGGCATGACGATTTTTGACTTGTTGAATCCGGCGCGGATCCCGGTTGGATGGCCGGATGTCCCGCCGTGCCGATTTGCTCCCGTCATTCATGTCGAAACAAGTGGTGGACGCGCGGCGCTTCTACCTCGACCGGGCGGCGAAGCAACGGGGCGGGATCACCGTCGTGAGCGGCGGATGGGAGCGGACGGCGCGGGACTACCGGATCCAACGGGCCGGGTTTCGCTATTTCGGACTGGAGTTCGTCGCGGGCGGCCGGGGAACGCTCCGGATCAACCAGCGGCGGCATGGGCTGGAACGCGGCGTGGTGTTCGCCTATGGGCCGCGCGTGCCGCACGAGATTGCGACGCAGGCGGACGACCGGTTGTCCAAGTATTTTGTGGATTTCGCCGGAGCGGAAGCCGAGAGGGCCTTGCGGAGGGCCGGGGTCCCGCCGGGCACCTGCCAGATGGTGGCGGCGGTGGATGAGGTGGAGGCTGCATTCGAGCACCTGCTCGCGGCGGGCCGGAGAGGCACGCCCACGGCCGCGGAGATCGCGGCGCTGCAGGGGCGAATTCTCCTGCTGTTGCTGTCCGAGGTGCGGCTGCCCAGCGGGGCCGGCGGCAATCGATCGCGGCAGACTTTCCTGCGCTGCCGCGACTACCTCGAGCAGAACTATTCCACGATCCGAACCGCGGAGGAAGCGGCGGCGGCGTGCCGCGTGGCGCCGGCTTATTTCAGCCGGTTGTTCCGCCGCTTTGCGGGACAACCCGCCTATCGATTCTTGATGCGCCTGAAAATGAGCCAGGCCGCGGCGCTCCTCGAGCAGCAGCAGCACAACGTCGGCGAGACGGCGGAGGCGCTGGGCATGGATCCGTTCCATTTTTCGCGGGCCTTCAAGCGGGTGCACGGACGGCCTCCAGTTTCTTTCCTGCGTCGGGATTCACGTTAGGACGGTCACTTCAACGTGGAGAGTTTTGTTCAGGATGCCGCGACTTTACGCACTGGACCGTAAACCGACCTGACGCCGCGGACGTGGCGGGTTGGCCCTCCGGCATCGCTTCCGATCACGGTGTCGGAATTGAGATCCGGTCGATGACCACGCCGGGATCGATCGCGCGGAGCTGGAGGACGTGTTTGCCGGCAGCGAGCGCGGGCAGCGGCACATGCGCGCGCACGAAGTTGTCCATGACGCCGTCGCTGCGGATCGTGCCGTTCTCGTCCTCGCGACCACTGGAACCGGGCACCTCGACCACGGTGGACGCACCATCGTCGAAACCGACGGCGACGCGCAGCTTCATTCCGGGATGGATGCGGAAGGTCGGGAGAAAATCGATGAGCAGGTCGCCGTTGTGGGCATCCTTGTCGGTGTCGAAATCGTATGCCAGCGTCGGCGCAGCAGTGTCGGTTTCCCTCCACGAGGAAGCGAGCCCGGCCGGCAACAATGCGAGAGCGTGTCCGCTGGAGCCGAGGCCGGCGACCGGGATCCAGTGCGCCGCGCTGACGTTCGATTGACGATCGGCCGAGGCGGCGTCGCGCCAGCTCCGGCCGGGTCCGGTGTTGACGTGAACCGCAGGTCCGTCCGGTTTCTCGCCCCAGGGCCAGCGGACCTGGCTGTTCCATTGCGTCAGGTCGGGCGCGGTCACCAGGCCGGGCATCATGTATTTCCATTTGCCGCCGGCGGTGTCGTTGTTGAAGCGAGCGACCTCGTGCTCGAGGAAGGCGCGGAGCCGGGCGATTTCCTTTTCGTTGGCGGCGACGTCGCGACCGAGCTGGATTTCGCGATCGGCCATGAAAATCAGCCCGGAGGCGCCGAGCACGCGCGCGGGAAAACCGACGGTTTCAAAATACGCGTCGCGGGCCTGGGCGGGCACGGCCGCGGAAAGTTTTTTCTCGCGGGCGAGCAGCGCCGCGTAAGCGGAACGCAATTCCGCCGCGCGGCCCGCCGGCAGCGCGCAAGCCCAGCCGCGGTTCATCAACTCGGGCTTGCGGATCGTGCCGAGGCGATAGAACTCGCCGAGGAGACCAGCCGCCGGCTGCGCGAGGTCGGGTCCGAATTGTTCCGCCGCGAAGTCCCGCAGAAATTCCGGTTGGGAATCCGGGCCGGGCTTTTCCGGATTCCACGCGAGTCGCGCGAAATAACCGAGGCCGATTTCGGCCGGCTTGAGGTCGCCGACGTTGATGACCCAGAGGCGGCGCGCGTCGTTTTCCCAGGCCTTGTGGAGTTCCTCCCACATGAGCGCGGGCGGCGTGGTGTTGATCCAGGTGTAGGAGTGCGGGCCGCCGTAGTAGGAGAGGTGCCAGTAAACGCCCGCGCCGCCGGAACGGTTGCGTTCGGCCGGCGCGCCGAGACGGCGGATGTAGCCGAAGTTGTCGTCGACCCAGACGATCGTGACGTCGTCCGGAACCTTCAGGCCGGCGTCGTAGAGCGGGAGGACTTCCTTGTAGGGAACGAAGCACTGGGCGACCGCGCCCCATCGATCCGTGACGTTTTCCTTCAACAACGCGCGCTGATCATGGATGACCTGTTCGACGAGCTTGATGCGGTCCGGCACGGAATCCGGCGGCGATTCCATGCTGCGGTCGTGAATGCCGCGGATGCCGAGCGTCCAGACCGCCTCGTCGGCGCCGCGCGTTTTCGCCGAGTCCTCCCAGTAGGCATGAATGGCGTCGCGGTTGAGACTGTAGTTCCATTTTCCCTGCTTCGCCTCGTCCCAATGAATGTTGTTGCACAGCATCGGCTCGCAGTGGGACGAGCCGGCGACGATCCCGAAGCGGTCGGCGAGGGCGACGTTTTCCGGCGTCAGGGCGAACTCCTTGCTGCACGCGTGCATCGCCGGCCAGAGGTAATTCAGGCGCAGGCGGAGCAGCAGCTCGAAGACACACCGGTAGGTTTTGGGGCCGATGTTGCCGAACGCCGGATCGAAGGTTCGCGACGCCCACTGGAACATGCCCCAGTCCTCGTCGTTGATGAAGATGCCGCGATATTTCACGGCCGGCGCGTCCGCTTCGGGGGCGGGCGCGCGCACGATCAGCGTGGCGCGATGCGCGACGGGAACATCCGCCCACCAATACCACGGTGAGACGCCGATCTTTTCCGAAAGCTGCATGAGGCCGTAGGCGGTGCCACGGCGGTCGCCGCCGACGATGACGAACGCTTTCGCCAAGCCGGGCCAAGGATTCGCGACGACCTGCGTGAGCGTCGCTTCCCAACGGCCCCTGATCTTGTCGAGGCCGTCGAGTTTCCCCGCGGCGATGAGCCGGTCGATGAGCGCGCTGTGGCCGAGCGTGCCGGCGATGACAAGCTGCGACGCGCCAGTCGTGGTGTCCGTGACGATGGGCCGATGGCTGGTCACGCGCTCGACGTCGTCGGCGAGGAGATTCGCGGCGAGCGACACGACCGCGTCGTCGTGGTCGTCGATCAGGATCGGGGCGATGTTGGCGCCATCGGCGAGGACTAAGCCGGTTTCGTGGGCCGCGGACGCGTTCCTCACTTCGAAGGCGCGAGCCCGGTGGGGCAGGCTCGACAGAGCGGTCGCGGCCAGGATGCAGAAGAAAGTTCTCAGCATGACGAAGCGGATGTGGCCAATGTAGCGGCAGGCCTCCGCGGCTGCCGGAGTTGACGGCGGGCAACGAGGCCTGCCGCTACGAGGGAAGACGCGGAGTTTTCAGCGGAAGATCAACTGGAGGAAATGCCACAGGTTGTTGCCCCACGTGACCGGATCGTGGCCGGCGTCGTCGACCGTCCAAATGTGCGGCACGCCGTTTTCCTTCAGATAGCGATGGACGCCCTGGGAAATGCTGATGAGGCCGTCCTTGTTGCCGGCGGAAAGATAGAGGAGCTTGAGCTGTTTGCGGGCGGCGGCGGGGTCGGGGAGAAGCTCGGCGGGCGGTTTCGTGTTGGGTGCGGATGAAAACGCGCCGAGCCACGCGAACATGTCGAGGTGTGCGAGGCCGAAGTTGAGCGTCTGGCCGCCGCCCATGGAGAGGCCGGCGAGCGCGCGGTGCTCGCGATCGGTGAAGGTCGAATATTTTTTCTGGATCGCGGGGATCAGGTAGTCGAGGAGGTCGTGCTCGAATTTCGCGAATCCCTCGACCTGATCGGGAGCGAAGATGTTCGGGCCGGGGCGGTCGTCGGGCAGCGCGCGACCGTTCGGCAGCACGATGATCATCGGCACGGCCTTGCCGTCGGCGAGGAGGTTGTCGAGGACGACGTCGGGCTGGTCGAAGCGCATCCACTCGGTCTCGTCGCCGCCGATGCCGTGCAGCAGGTAGAGGACGGGATATTTTTTCGCGGTGGAGTAACCGGGGGGAAGGTAGACGTTGGCCTTCCGGTGCGTGTGCGTGACGCCGGAGTCGTAGTCGAAGGATTCGATCCGGCCGTGGGGAATATCAGCGCGCCGCGCGCGGTAGTCCGCCGGCGCCGTGGGGAACGCGGCGACGTCGTCGGCGGCAAGCACGATGGGCCGGGCAAAATTCGCGCGCGCGCGGGCGGCGGAGGGCTCGTTGGATTTTTCCTGCGCCGGCGCGATCGCGGCGGCGAGAACGAAGACGAGCGGGGCAATTAGTGACGTTCGAAGTTTCATGGTAAACGTGGCGGGGTGGCTGGTTGGCGGGAGGACGGATTGGCGAACGCGTTCCTGCGCTCGCGCACGGGGCTACGGTTTGGATTCGTTGGCAGGATTGGGGTGAAAAGCCGTGCGCGTGCCGGCGCGCAGCGCGAGAATGCTCGTCTGGCCGTCGGCGGTGCGAATGGGAAAGTTGCCGTCGCGATCCGCGGTCAGCCACGCGGTGGTCAGGCGGCCGCTCTTCCAATCGAGATCGACGGTGACGCCGCCGCGCGCGCGCAGTCCGTAGACGCTGCCGGCCGCCCACTCGGCGGGGAGCGCGGGTAAAAGCTGGATTTCGCCGCCCTGCGACTGGAGCAGCATCTCGGCGATGCCGGCGGTGCCGCCGAAGTTGCCGTCGATCTGAAATGGAGGATGCGCGTCGAACAGATTCGGATAGGTGCGCTCGGGGCGGAGCAGCAGCCGCAGGATTTTGTAGGCGTGTTCGGCGTCGTGCAGCCGCGCCCAGAGATTCAGGCGCCAGCCGATGGCCCAGCCGGTGGCGTCGTCGCCGCGGATTTCGAGGGAGCGCCGCGCGGCGGCGGCGAGAGCGGGCGTGCGGATCACGTCGATCTGGTCGCTGGGATAGAGTCCATAGAGATGGGACACATGCCGGTGATGCGGCTCGGGTGTGGTGGCGTCCCAGTCCTGCAGCCATTCCTGCAACTGGCCTTGCGCGCCGATCTGGCTGGGCGCGAGTTTGGCGCGGGCGGCTTCGAGCCGGGCGCGAAAATCCGGATCCACGCCGAGAATCCTCGACGATTCGATGCAGTCGGTGAAAAGGTCGCGGAGGATTTGCTCGTCCATGGTCGGGCCGGCGGCGAGCGCGACGTCGCCATGGTGCGCGTGCTCGGGCGAGAGCGACGGGCTCGTGACGAGCCAGCCGTGCGTCGGCTCGGCGACGAGCGTGTCGAGGAAGAACTGCGCCGAGCCTTTCATCAGCGGATAGGCGCGGGCGAGGAAATCGCGGTCGCCGGAAAACAAATAATGCTCCCACAGGTGCGTGCACAGCCACGCGCCACCGGTCGGCCACAGGCCCCACTGCGGGCCATCGATCGGGCCGGCGGCGCGCCAGAGGTCGGTGTTGTGGTGGGCGACCCAGCCGGAGGCGTCGTAGTTGACCTTGGCAATGTGTGCGCCGGTTTCGCTGAGGTCCTTGATCAGGGCGAAGAGCGGCTCGGCGCACTCGGCGAGATTCGTGGTCTCGGCCGGCCAGTAGTTCATCTCCGTGTTGATGTTGATCGTGTACTTGCTCTGCCACGGCGGGTTCATGCTGTCGTTCCAGATGCCCTGCAGGTTCGCCGGCTGTGTGCCGGGGCGGGAGCTGCTGATCAGCAGGTAGCGGCCGTATTGGAAATAGAGCGCGGCGAGCGCGGGATCGTTGCCGCCATCGAAGCGGCGCACCCGCTCGTCGGTCGGAAGGGCGGCGGCGGGGGTGCGGCCGAGGTCGAGGGAGACGCGGCGGAAGAGCCGGCGGTGTTCCACGAGGTGCGGGGCGAAAAGCTCGTCGTAGGTCCGGCCGGCGACGGCGCGGAGCGTGGCGGCGTTCAAGGCGGCGGGATCACCGCCGATGTCGTTGTAGTGGCGGAAGCTGGTGGCGGCGGCGATGACGATGAGGGCGGAATGGGCGCCGTTGACGTGGATCTGCTGGCCGTCGGCATGCAGAGAGCCGCCGGTGAGCGTGACCTTGAGCCGGGCCTGGAATTTCAGCCGGCCTTCGATGCCGGCGGCGCTGCCGTTGTGGCCATCGAGGATGAGCGTGTCGTCGCCTTCGGTGTGACTGCCGGCCTGCTGCGGGCTGTCGGTGCCGAGGGTGAAGCTGACGGCCCCGCGATCCGGGTGTGCAACATTGCCCGCGGTCACGCGAACGACGATCACCTGGTCCACCGGGCTGACAAAAACCTCGCGCGTCTGGGTGACGGCCCACGGGCCTTCGCCGATCGTGTATTCCGTTTTCGCCACGGCGGTGTCGAGGTCGAGCTCGCGCCGGTAGCCGACCACGGCGTCGGCGCCGGGAAACGTGAGGAGCACGTCACCGATGGTTTCGTAGGGCATCTGCGTGAGCGGATGCGACATGAGCTTTTGCGCGGCGAGTTTTTGCGCGGCGGCGTAGTCGCCCGCGGCGATCAGGCGGCGAACCTCGGGCAGCGCGGCGAGCGCGTCGGGGTTGGACGGATCGTAGGGCCCGCCCGCCCAGAGGGTGTCTTCGTTGAGTTGCAGCCGTTCCTGGTGGATGCCACCGAAGACCATCGCGCCGAGCCGGCCGTTGCCGACCGGCAGGGCCTCGACCCACTGGGTCGCGGGAGCGCGATACCAGAGCTTCAGGTCATGGTCCGCGTCCTCGGGTGCGGAATCGGCCCGCGCGCTCAGCGTCGCGGCGGAGAGCAGGCTGACTGCGACGGCGCGACGGACAATGGAACGCAAAAAGACGCGATGATACTTCATGGGACCGGAAGCCGGCGGCTTGACGCAGCGAATCGAAATTGGTCACCAGCCGGCTTCGTCGCGGAGGGTGCCGCGAGCGGAAGCCGGCTGGTGTGGCAGTAGTCAGCCAAAGGTTTATTTCCCGTCGACGGCGACGACGATCTGCGTGAACGAGTGCGCGGGGAAAACATAGTGCAGGGTCGATCCGCTGGCGGCGATCTCCCCGGTCTTGGGCGGATAGGTGTCGCGAGCCTCGTAGGTGTAAGGCTTGTTGGAGGTATCATCGCTCGCGATCTGGCTGACGGAGGCTTTTCCAGTGAACTGGCCGGCGATGCTGAGGATGTCGGTGGCGATGGCGTCGGTCTGGTGGCGGTTGACGACGTTGATGATGACCTGCCTCGCGTCGGGATTGTAGACCGACGAGACGTCGAGGTAGGGAATCTTCGTGTAGTAGTCGCTCGTGCCGAAGGTGCCGCAGTCGACGAGGGCATCGAGCGCCTCGCCGCGGCAGCGGGTGGAGAACAGCTTGATCGCGTAGAACGACGGCGACTTGTAGGTCTGCCCGGTTTTCTGGTCGCGGCCGAGGATCGAGGTCAGCGCGGTGTAGTTGGTCATCTTGACCATGTCGGCATGCCGGATGAACGCATTGTAATATTCCGCGATCGCGAGCGTGGAGAGATGGCCGCCCATGAACGGCGGCGCCCACTCGTCGACGGAAATGTGCATCGGTTTCTTCTTCTCGACGGCGGAGACGGCCTTGATCTGGCCGGCGACGGCGTTGATCTTCTCGTCGAGGTCCATCGCGCGCTGGCCGAGCAGGACGTAGTAGTCCTTGGAGTTGTCCCAATAGCGATGGATCGAAATGTAGTCGGCGATGCCGTAGAGGGCCTTGATGACTTTCCAATTCCACTCCACCCAGTCGAGGTTGTCCTGGTAGTTGGAGGAACCGCTGGCGACGAACTCGAGCGGGGTGCCGGGCGAGCTGCGGCGCATGGCCTTCGCGGCCTCGACGGCCCACTTGATGTAGTCGTCGGCGTCCTTGTGCGCGATGATCCACGGCGCGCCGTCAACCTCGTTGCCGAGGCACCAGATCTTGATGCCGTAGGGTTCGGGATGGCCGTATTCGGCGCGCTTGTCGGGCCAGTAGCTGCCGGTGGGAGCGTTGCAGTACTGGACCCACTCGGCGGCGTCCATGATCGTGCCGGTGCCGCCGTTGACGCAGAGGACGTTGTCGGTGCCGAGCTCCTTGTTCAACTGCACCCACTCGTCGGTGCCGACCTGGTTGGGCTCGACGACGCCCCAGGCGAGCTCCATGCGCTTCGGCCGCTGGTCCTTCGGCCCGAGGCCGTCGCGCCAGTCGTAGCTCGAGGTGAAGTTCCCGCCGGGCCAGCGCATCTGGGTGAGCTGCAACTCGCGCGCGGCCTCGAGCATGGATTTGCGGAAGCCGTGCTCATCGGCATCGGCGGCTTTCGGGTCGTAGAGCGGGCCGTAGAGTGTGTTGAAATTCAGGTCGCCGCGGTGAAATCCGATCGGCTCCATGAACACGCCGTAGATGTGCGGATCGATGCGGTCGATGACGTGGTTGACGTCGATCGTGATTCGCGCCGTCTCGGCGGCGACGCAAAGCGGCAGAACGAACAGGAGGGGAATGAATCGTTTCATGGCGGGGGATTGAGGGAGCCGGGGCGGGGAAAAGCCGGGCCGGCGAACAGGGGAACAGGCAGAGTGACGCGGGGCAACGCCGGGTGAAAATCCAGCGGCTACTTGACCGTTAGGAGCGCAGTGGCGGAGTGCGCGTCCCGAGCCGGCAGGAAATTATTCGGCGTTGATCTCCGCGACGGCGACGGAATGCGGCGGAAGGTCGATGGCGAGGTCACGGGCGTAGCGCAGGGTTTTTTCGGCGGGACGAAGAATGTCCGGCTCCGCCAGTGAATTCGCGGCCGACGGCGCGGCGGCGACGGTCCAGATCGTCGCAATCGCCTTCGCGGGAACATGCGCGCCTTGGAGCCGCGAGAGCAGCGTGTGGGGTTGGCCGTCGTAATTGACGGCTTTGAGCACGATGCGGCGACCGTCGGCGCTGCCGGTGGCGATCGCATCGACCGTGCCCGGCGTCCAGCCTTCGGGCTTCATCTGCGAAATGTCGTCGAAGAACGAGCCGCGGTTGGGCAGGTCCTTGAACGTGCCCGAGGCCGACGCGTAACGGACCGGCGCGTAGTGCTCGCGGAAAAGTTTTTCGGCGACGTAGCCGCCGCCGGCGAACCAGGAGACGTGATCGTGATAGATCCACGCATGCCACTCGGGGTCGTCGGTGGTGTTGCGCATGAGCAGGGCGGGGCAGGACAGCGCGAGCGCCGGACTCAGTTTCTCGTAGGCGAGCAGCATGCCCGCCGCATGCAAGCCGGCGCGCCAGTCGTGGGTGTGGCACAGGCCCCATTCGAGGACCGCGAGCTTGATCTCCGGATGCGCCGAGGCGCGGATGTAGTCGGACGCCTTCCGGAGGTAATCCTCGATTCGCCGGACGCCGGTCGCGTAGTTCTCCGGCTCGTATTCGTAGTCGTGGCAGCCGAGGATGTCGAAGTTGTCGCCGGCCAGGTCGATCAGCTTTTCGGTCCACTCCATGTCGTTTGAACGCTTCTGGCCGCACGCGACGATCTTCGTCTGCGGCGCGAGCTGGCGAAGCCGGCGGCCGTAGAGATTCACGATCGCCGCATAGGCCGCCGGCGAGAGGCCGTGGTTCATCGGTTCATTGTCGATCTGGATGTAGGGAACGCGATAGGGTGACGCATGGCCGTTGGCGGCCCGGCGCCGGCCCCACTCAGTCGTGGGCGGATCGAGCAGGTAGCGCACCCAGTTCATTTCATATTCGAGATGCGCCGGATCGGTGTCCGTCGCGCTCAGCACGATGAGCGGCTCGGCGCCGACCTGGCGGCAGAGCTCGAGAAACTCGTCGGTGCCGAAGCCGTAGTAATCGGAATAATTTCCCCAGATCGAATTCGGGTTGAACTTCCGCGCGACCGCCGGGCCGATGCCGTCCTCCCACTTGTAGACCGAGGCGTAGGATCCGCCCGGCCAGCGGATGAAGGCGGGCCGCAAGCCTTTCAGCGCGGCGAGGAGGTCCGGGCGGAGTTTTCCCTGGGCGCGCGCATCCGCGCGCATCAATGAAACGAAATCCAACAGCGCGGCGCCCGTGCCGCGGGCGACGATTTCAATCGAGGCGTCGCGGTCGGTCGCCGGGCTCGCGAACCTGAAGCCGCATTCCTGCCAGCCGGCGCGGCCAGCCGACAGCGGCAGCTCCGCGAGCAGGCGGCCCGCGTGATCGCGGACCCGCAGGCTGAATTGCAGCGCGCCCCGTTCGGGGTTGAGCCACACCGAGCCGTCGTAGCCCGCGCCGGACTGCAAATTGATGCGTCGCTGCCGCAATCCGGCCGAGCCGTGGTCGGCGGCCAAGCGAATGCTGCGTTCGCCGCGTTCGAATTTGACCGCGGCCGGTTCGGCCGTGCCGTGATCGCCGAAGGTTTCCCAGCAGTCCTTGAAGTCGCCGCCCTCGAAACCCTGGCCGCGAATCTGCTCGGCGTAGAGACCGTCGACGACCGAGTGGTTGATGTGCTCGAGAAACTGCCCGTAGATCCGCTCATCAATCCGGCCTTCGACGTGATCGGTGTCCACGAGCAGCACCGCGACGCCGGCGACGGCGGAATGGGCGAGGATCGAGCCGAGAGCAACCAACAGGAATCGCATGGGGAATCGGGGTGACGGAGAAGCAGGATGGCGGCCCAGGCGCACCGCAAACCCAAATACGGACGCCAGCCATGAGGCCTCGGCGGACCGGCGCGCCGCCGCCGCCGGGCGGGAAGGCAAAAATTCGGAGGAGACTTCGCGCGGGGTTATTTTTGTTTTTCGGGCGGAGCGGCGGCGGGCGCCGGCGTATCCTCGTAACCGAGGACCTTCAGCTCACCGAGCTCGACGCGGCCGCGACCGGGAATGTCGGCATCGCTCAGGACCGGCGTGTTGGTCTCGTGGCCGATCGTGGGCCCGGCGGCGACCATCATCACGGGAAGCGCCTGGGCCATCGATTTGCCGAGCGCGGAAAGCCCGATGCGCGTCTGCCAGCAGACGATCGGGTGGCGCGTGTTCGCCGATTTGAAATCGAACGCGGTGATCATGATCCCGTAGGTCGGGTCGCGCGCCGTGTCGAGGACGGCTTCGGCCCAGCTCGGGTGGATCTCCAAAAAATCCGGCAGGAAGTCCTTGTTGGGATCGTAGCCGAGGAACCACAGGAGATTGCTCCATCCGGTGATATAGCCCCACTGGATCACGAGAAACAACGTGGGCTCATGGACGTGTGGAACGGCGGCGAGATAGCCCTGTTTGGCGAGGGTCTTCACGACGAAGTCGTCGAATTTCTTTTCGTCCGGCATCGTGTCTCCGGCGATCGTGCCGAGGCGCGCTCCCAGCGACACGCCTTGAAAATACACCGGCTTCGCCGGGCTTGCCGGCGTGAGCGCCCGTCCCGTCGGGGTCATGTCGGTCACGACGATGGCGTCGCCCCAGACCCTCGAGAACAGCATGAACCGGGATCCCCACGCCGGTGGCGCGGCCAGCAGCAGATTGGCCACGACGAACACAGCGAAGAGCCGGGGATTTCTCATGCGACGAATTTGGGGAAAGAGGGAGGAACTCCCGCGCGACCAGACCACCACAACATCACACACGAGGGGAGCCTTGGTCAAACCACGCGTGCGCGGGCGTACCGGTCACGGCGCCGCGCCGGGCCGCGGCACTATTTCTTCTGGCGAAGCGGCGCTTCCGGCGGGCCGAGGTCGTCCTCGTAGCCGACGACCTTGAGTTCGCCCAAGTCGACGTGGCCGCGGGCGGAGTTGTCGGTGTCGCCCAGCACCGGACTCTTCGTCTCGCGCCCGATCGTCGGCCCGGCAGCCACGGCCATGACCGGCAGGGCCTGGGCCATCGATTTGCCCACGGCGGGCAGGCCAACCCGGGTCTGCCAGAACACGATCGGCCGGTCGGTGCTGGCGGATTTGAAATCGAAGGCGGTGATGATGATGCCATATGCCGGCTCCTGCGCGTAATCCAGGATGGTCTCGACTTCCTGCGAACGGAAGTTCCGCAGAAAGACCTCGGGGCCGAGCATGACGGGATTCGACGGCGCGCCGATGTCCTGGTCGGGATCGTAGCCGAGAAACCACAGCATGTATTGTGGCGATCGCGGCGTGATGTAGCCCCATTGCACGACCAGGAACAACGCCGGCACGCGTGCGTCGCCGGGCTTGACGCCGAGGTAGCCCTGCTTCGCGAGTATCTTCGCGACGAACTCATCGAACTTCTTTTCCGCGGGAGCAATGTCGCCGGGGATCGAGCCGAGTTTGCTGCCGAGCGACAGGCCACGGTAATAAACCGGCTTCTCGGGAGTCGCCGGCGTGAGCGCCCGTCCCGCCTGCGTCATGTCGGTGTTAACAACCGCATCGCCCCACGCCCTTGAAAACAGGGCGAACTTGGACGCCCACGCGTGTGGGAGGACGAGGGTCGCAACGACGAGCGCGGCGAAAAAGCGGGGGGTTCTCATCGGCGGAAAGGGAAAAGTTGGAGGGTCATGCGTCCGCGGAAACGTTCATAGCACTGTAACAGAGCGTCAAAAATCGCGGATCACAACCTCGCGTGGGTAACGGCAGGCGCGGAGGATTTCAGATCGAGAATGCAGTGATTCATCGCGAAGTCGCCGCTGGATTCACCCAGCATTTTGGGGAATTCTTGCGGTGCCTTCTTGGAGTGCGCCAGCCCTCCGGCGCTTTGGATCGAAAGCGGCGGAAGACTGCCGCACTCCAAAATCGTCGCACGGTGAGACCAGGCGCGGCGAGAGTCTTCACACTTGCGTGACGTGCCATTCGATAGGGACGTCTGTCCGCGACGTCCGCGGACGGCTCGGAGAGCCGACCCTACCTTTTGGAGGCATGCGGAGTGGGGTTAAAAGATGCTCGCCCGTCACGGCGTGACGTCGATCACGGCTCGCCGATACGAAAACAGCTGCGGCGAACCGTCGTCCTCGGCTTGCAGGATGACGTGCACGGTGCCGGGTTTCGTGGCGGCGGGGAGCGTCACGGTCGTGATTGGGCCGGTCGTGGCGCTGAGATTCGCGCCATCGAGCGTCCCGGCCTCGCGATAAATCCACCATGTGACCGTCGCGTGCTGGCCGTCGTCGCCGGCATCGGTGCCGTCGGCGGACAGTTGCACCGTCGAGCCGGCCTGGGCGTTGATTTCGAGCACGTCGGTCGAGCGGTCGCCGTCGAGGACCGCGCGGGGATTGTGATTGGCGTTCCTGAAATCGGGCGTGACGCACCAGTTCATGCGCGCGGCGAAGTCGTCTTGAAACGCCTCCCGCCAGCGCCAGATCGTGGCCTGGTTGGAGTTCTCGAAACGCTTCGGCTCGACCTCGACGCGATCGCACGTCGAGGCGTTGTCCGTCCAGATCGGGCGGGTCTCGCCGGCGGGTTGATAAAGGGTGTAACGGCCGCCCCAGCCGCCGAAGCCCGGGCTGACGTCCGAGCCGAGCCCGCGGTCGATCAGCCCGAGAAAACTCGGCGTGTCGCCTTCCATCAGGTAGAGCCGATGTGGGTAAAGCGCGCCGAGCGGCCCGTGGCCGTCGATGATGTGGGCTTCGAGCCAGGGATTGGCCACCATGTCGGCATGGTAGCCGGGCGCCGCCTGCGTGTCCTGGCCGCCGGAGATTCCGCTCCAGGTCGCGCGATAATATTCCTCGTAGCTCGTCGGGCTCGATGGCGTGACGATGTAGAACAGGTTTGGAAACTCGTGCCGCAGCCACGGCCCGGTGTCGTCCTGGTCGGAGATCGCATACACGCGCAGCTTCGCGACGAACTTCGCGACGTCGGCCGGCGACCGCGTTGACCGGACGTCGAGCAAGGCCTGTGCGAGCGTGTTCGGGCCGCCCCAGACCGAGATCCAAAGCGGTCGCCTGTCGGCGTGATCGACGGCCTCGATGATGCGGCGGGAGCCGCCGGTGCTCCGGCCGGGGCCGGTCGCGGCGAGGCCGAATCCGTCCTGGCCGGACCGCGTCACGGCGAGCAGTTGCTCCGCGGAGGGAAAGCCCGGCGCATGCTTCGCGAGGTTCGGGAGCACCTTCGCATAGGCGGCGAGGTCGCGGCGGATGAGGTCCTCGCGCGGATTCTGTTTCAGCCAGTTCGACGTGGTGGCGACCAAGCCTTCGAGGTCGAACTCGTTGGCGTAGACGAGCAGTCGGACGAGCGACTCCTCGTCGTCGGGTTCGTTCGAGAGATCGGTGAGGACGATCAGCCTCGGCTTGGAATGCGCCACGAACTGCGCGGGCTCTGCCGCCATCAGCGCGCCGGACATCCCGGCCAGCAGGAAACCGGTTGCCAGCGTTTTCATT
>DASZPP010000262.1:0-8737 GCA_035549975.1 Opitutus sp. | reverse complement strand
CACGAGCTGGCTCGCCTGCACCCCCGACGCGCTCTCGATCCGCACCGTCGCGCCCACGCCGAAACGGTTCGAGACCGTCCCACGCAAATCGATCATCACGCGATGTCCCGTCGTACAGTCATTGCGCAGCACCGTCACGCCCGACTGAAAATTTGAATAAACCAGATCGAGATCGCCGTCGCCATCGAGATCGCCAAACGCCGCCCCGAAGCTCACCCCTTTCTGGTCCAGCCCCCACTTGGCGCTCACGTTCTCAAACCGCAAGTCGCCGAGATTCCGAAATGCCCAGTGCGTTTCCGGCAGGATCGGACTGTTGCGCAGGATGCGGATTCGCGCCGCCGTCGACTCCGCGCGCATCGAGCGCTCGTGCATGTCGGGGCTCGGGTCGCGGTTGAAGCCGTTCGTCACGTAATAATCCAGCCGCCCGTCGTTGTCCAAATCCTCGAAGCGCGGCGACCACGTCCAGTCCGTCGCCGCAATCCCGGCCAGGTAACCCGCCTCGAGGCACCGCCCGGTGCCCGTGTTGAGCAGGAGCGCGCTGCGCATGTATTTCGGCGCGATCTCCGGGCTCGGCGGCTCCGCCGACTTGCCGCGCGCCTCGGCAATCGAATGCTCGTCCTTGTAGTGTGATGTCGCCGCCATGTCCGCCACGAGGAAGTCGATCAGCCCGTCGTTGTTCACGTCGCCGACATCCGCGCCCATCGAGAAATGCGCGGCGTGCGGCACGGCGCGGTTGATCGCATCGGTGAACGTGCCGTCGTGATTGTTGTGGTAGAGCTTGTCCGGCACGCCGTAGTCGTTCGCCACGTAGAGGTCGGGCCAGCCGTCGTCGTCGTAATCCCACCACGTCGCCGAATGGCTCTGCGCCTCACCCGCGATGCCGGCAGCGTCGGTCACCTCGGTGAACGTGCCGTCGCGGTTGTTGTGCAGGAGCCGGCCGCGCTGTCCGTTCGGGTGCGCCGCGGCGTTCAGCATGTTCGTCGCGATGTACACGTCCAGCCAGCCGTCGCGATCATAGTCGCAGAATGCCGCCATCACCGACGCGTCCCGGATGTCGAGCCCGTAGGCATGCGCCATCTCCTTGAACGTTCCGTCGCCCTGGTTGATGTAGAGCAGATTCGGCGCATCGAAGCGGCAGACGTAGAGGTCGAGCCGGCCGTCGTTGTTCACATCGACAAATGTCGCGCCTGATTTCCACACGCGCGCCGCCGCGCCGGCGTCCGCGACGCCGGCCTTTGCCGTGACGTCCTCGAATTTGAAATCGCCGAGGTTCCGAAACAGCCGGCAGCTTTCGGTCTTGCTGACGACAAAAATGTCCGGCCGCCCGTCGCCGTCGTAGTCGCCGATCGCCACGCCCGTCCCGATCGAGCCACCCTCGAACTCCTGGTAAAGATCCGCCCACATCCGCGGGTCGTCATATTTGTTTTCCGTCCGAATGCCGGTGCGCTCGGGCGGAAGCTGCACGAACATCGTGCGACCCTCCGGCGCACCCGGTGCGGCGAGCCGCGCCGCGCTCAGGCCGGCCTCGCCGGTCGCGCCACCCGCGGCCGCGGCTGTCACCAACGCCACCACGCCGGCCGTCCGGCCGATCGCCCGGGCGACGGAAAACACGCGAAGGCCGGCACCATTCTGGGCGAGGACCATGGGGGGATGCGACGATGCCACGGCCCGCGGATCGCGAGTCAAGGAGCGTTTTGCCCCGGGAAAAACAAGTCTGTCTTGCCCCCCGATTCGGCTCCGCTTGCATCGAAAGGCACTGCCGCGGCCGTGCCGGAAAACCCCATGAGCAAACGATTCCGACCCACGTGGGCAGGCTGGTTCATCGCCCTGCTTTGCGCGTTTGTTTTCCTGAGCTGGATCGACCTGGTGCGGATTCGCCACGTCGGGTATGTCACGCACCTGACGCAGGGCGCCGGCCGCGCCAACGCCAGCGGTTCCCCCTGGCGCCCGGAGCTTGTCGTTCCCGAGCACAACAACGCCAGCTACCGCTGGCTCGATCGGGCCCGCCTGATGTTCGACCGCGGCATCGCACGCGTGCGACACATCGATTACGAAAACGCGCCGATCGGTCACGATATTTGGACGACTTCGCCTTATTGCTGGTGGATCGGCGCCATCGCCTGGTTCGATCAACTCCTGACCGGTCATCCCATCGGGCAATCGCTCGAAGCGGCCGCCTTGATCGCCGATCCATTGCTTCACCTGTTGCTGCTCGTGGCCACGGCCTGGTTCGTCGCCCGTCGGTTCGGCGGATTCGCCGCCGGCGCGGTCGCAGTGAGCCTCGCCGCACTCTTTCCCTTCGCGTTGGATTTTCTGCCCGGCATGCCGGAGGATCGCAGCCTCGTTCATCTGGCCGCGATCTGGAGCCTGCTGCTGATCGTCGCCGGCGTGCGCGCCGCGGCGGCGCCGGAAGCCGCCGCCGGCCCGTCCCCGCGCCGCTGGTTCATCGCCGCGGGCGTCGCCGGCGGAATCGGGCTCTGGCTCGATACGCCGAAACAGGCGCCGCTGCTCGCGGGCGTCGTCCTTGGCGGCGTCCTGAACTGGCTGATTGATTTCTGGCGGGCAAAGACCGGGACGACGACGCGACTTGCGCTGCCCTGGCGCGCGTGGTCGATCAGCGGCGCGATCGCGGTTTTCGCCGCCTACCTGTTGGAATTCTTCCCATCGCACCTGGGCTCGTGGCAGCTCCAGGCCGTGCATCCGCTTTACGGCGTCGCCTGGATCGGCGCGGGCGAACTCCTGACGCTCCTGCAAGCGCCGCGCGGCGCCGGCCGGCCGCTGGCGCGCACCGGTGTCGCCGCGCTGGCTCTCGCCGCAATGCTCGCCGTGCCGTTCGCGATGTGGCGAACGCACTCGCCCGGATTCTTTGCCGCCGACCTTGCCGCTTCGTATCTGACCCGGATGCGCGACGGCGCCAGCGCCACCAGTTTCCTCACGTGGCTGCTGCAGGAGGGATTCGGCGCATCCGTCCGGGCCACGCTGCTGCCGCTGATCCTGCTCGCGCCCGCCATCTGGCTGTTGTTGCGGCGCAACGCGCCGGCAGCCACCGCGACCTCGGTCGCGCTCACGCTCGGCCCGGTGCTCGTCGCGATCGGTTTCGCCTGCTGGCAGCTCGCGTGGTGGAACGAGGTCGACGCCGCGCTCGTGGCCCTGCTCGCGCCCGTGGCCGCAGTCGCGGCGCAACCTGCGATCTCGCGCTACGTCCGGTGGACTCTCGGGGCCGCGGGCGCGCTGGTGCTGTTGCCCGGCCTCTGGCGCGTCGTGCCATCCGCCGGTGTCCGCCTGAACCAGGCGCTCGACGGCCCGGAGGTTTACACGCTGATCGAGCGCGACGTCGCCCGCTGGCTGGCCCGGCGTGCGCCGAAACCCGGCGCCGTCGTGCTCGCGCCGCAAAATCTGTCCGTGGCGTTCTATTACTACGGCGGCCTGCGCGGGCTGCCCTCGTTCGCCCCGGACAATCGCGACGGCCTCAGCGCCGCGGTGCGAATCCTCAGCGCCTCGACGCCGGAGGAGGCCAAGGCCCTCGTCGAGCAGCGCGAAATCGCCTATGTCGCGATCCCGTCATGGGACTCCTACCTCGACGTCTACGCGCGGATGGGCATGGGCCAGCTCGACGGCACGTTCATGAACTCGCTCCACCTCTGGAAACTGCCGCCGTGGCTCCAGCCGGTGCCCTATCAACTCCCCGCCATCCCCGGTTTCGAGGGCCGCACGCTGACAATCCTGCAGGTGGTCGAAGACCAGGACGCCGCCGCCGCCCTCGGCCGGCTCGCCGAGTATTTCGTCGAGATGAACCAGATGGATCAGGCGCTGGCCACGGCGCAGGAGCTGCGGCGCTTTCCCGCAAACCTCGGCGCGATCGTCGCGCGCGCCGAGGTCGAAGACGCCGCGGGCAACGCCCCGGAGTTTGCCCGCGCGATGGAATTCGTGAAGCCATTCCTCGCCGTGAAGGCGGATCGCAATCTCCCGTGGGACCGGCGCATCGCCCTCGCGGTGGTGCTGACGCGGCACAAGGACGCCCGCCTCGCCCGCGCGCAACTCGAGCGCTGCTACGCCGACCTCGACGAGGCAAAACTGCGCTCGCTCTCCACGGGTTCACTCTATCGCCTGCTCGCGCTGGGGAAAATATTCGGGCTCACGATCGAAGACGCGCGGCTGCGCGAGTTCGCCCGCGGTTTGTTGCCGGACGACCTGCGGGCACGGCTCTGACGCGGAAAAGGAATTCCGCCGGCGAAGGCCGCCCTATAGTTGCGCGCGCAATTCGGGCGGCAACAACTCCCAGGCCAGCGCTCGCGCCCGCGGATCAGCGATCTCCATCGCGAGCGCGCGCGTCAAAACGAGCAATCGATACAGCGAACCCGGCGACAGCGCGCGCAACCGCTTTTCGGTGACGCCATCGAGGCACAGGCGGAGCTGTTTTCGCGCCGGCTCGAGTTGTCCGCCCTGCGCCAGCGTCGCCGCAAGGCTCACGCGCCGGTCCCACGGCAGGTAACGATCCGCGCCGGTCGCAATCCGCGTGCGCAGCGTTGCGATCACCGCGCCGAACTTCTCCGTCTCGCCCTGCGCCTGCAGGAGCTGCGCCTCGGCGACGAGCGCGCCGGCATCCGCCGGGAAACGCCGCAGCGCCGCGCCACTCGCCCCGGCCTGTTCGATCCGCCCGGTTTCGATGAGGTATTCCGTCAACCGGCCCGCCGCCGCCGGCGGACTCTGGTCGTCCACGACTTCGAACACGAGCACCGACGCCTTTTCGAATCCGCCGATAACCGGCATCTGGTAAGCCAGCGGCCGCAGCCAGCCGGGCAGGTGCCAGCGGCGCAGTTCATCGACCAGCAGGCTCCGGCGGCCGGCGAATTTCCCCGCGAGGTAGCGTGCGGCAAAGTCGTCAAAAAACGGATCCCACGAGGGGATCACGAGGTAGCGAACGCCGCGCGCCTGCAGCGCCGCCTGCGCCTCCTCCATCGTCGCCGCCGCCGTGAGCATCAGCGTCGCCTCGAATCCCGACCGATTGTCGGGCGCGAGCGTCCCCACGCCGCGCAATCCGCCGTGAAAACAGAGCGTCGTCGTCTCGCTGGGCGGCGCGAACACGACCGGCCGGGGCTCGCTCGCGTGCTCCGCCAGCCAGCGGGCGAGATCGCGCTCCACGACTTCCTGCGCCTCGTTCGCCGTCAGCACCACCGCCGCGCCCGGCCGCGGCGGCGCCGACTTCACCAACCCGGCAATGCCGCACGCCGCCACCACGCCCGCCCAGCCGATGCGCCCGAGTTTCGTCGACGTCGATGACGACGCGGCGACCAGCAAGAGGACGAGCGCGAGATCCGCCGCCGGCCATGTCCCCAAATGCCGCGCCGCCACCGCGAGCGTCACAAGCACCGGTCCGCTTGCGCACACGATGACCTCGCGCGAACCAGGAGGCGTTGCCCGCCGAACCAGCAGCCACCACGCACCCGCGACGATCGTGAACGGCAGCAGCGCCGCCACCACCGCCCCGTCGACACCGTCGCGCCCCAGCCAGCTCCAGAGATTCGCCGCGATCACGCCCGCCGGCTCAAGCGTCAACTGAAACTTCGAAATGTCCGCCGACGGCCATTCACCCGCGCCCGACCAAACGATGGCCGCCGGCGCTGCGGCCGCCGCCGCGCCGATCACCAGCACCGCCGTCCGGCCAAGGCTCCACCGGCGCGCATCGCTTCCACCGATCGATCGAATCACCTCGGCCGCACCGATCCACGCCACAGCATAGATCGGATGAATTTGTCCCATCCGCCAGCCGGCGAGTTGCCCCGGCGCATATTCGACGAGGTAGCCGGCGAGCACCGTCGCCGCGCCGGCCAGCGCCCAGACCCGCCATGCCGGGTCCGGCGCCACGTCGTCCGCGGCCGCGACGCGGCGCCGGCGTTGCAACGCCGCAGCGCCAAATCCACCCGCCGCCGCCCCGCCCAAAAAAAGAAGCGCAACCTGCGCATCGATCCACATCGCGATTCCTCCGCCAACACCCGCGGCCGCGAGCCAGGTTGATGACCGCCTGCGGTCCCTCATCCCCGCCAGCAACAGCAACACGCTTCCAAACGCGATCGCACGCGCCAGCCCCTCGCCATCCGGCACGCCCGGCAGAAAACTCGCGGAAAGCGGATAGATTGCGGCGATCCCGATCGACGCCAGCGCCGCTGCGAACGCGCCGAAGCGCCACGCGACCAGCACGACCGTCGCGACGAGCAGCAGCACGTGCAGCATCGGTGCGAAGAAAATCGCCGTCCGCTCCACGCCTGCCGCGATCGGGCGGCCGCTGAGTGCATGGTCGATCCAAGCGGTGAGCGCATAGCACCAGGCGTCGGGCGAGGTCGCGTGGACGTCGCGACCGAACGGCGCGTTGTCGGCATCGGTTCGGCGCACACGCCATTCGCCGAGCGAAAACATTTCCTCGACGCGCGTCATCAGGTCGAAGCTCGCCTCGTGGCGCTCGGGCACGATCAGCGCCGGCCGGAACCCGCGGCTGCTCGCGGTATCGTCCGTCGCGACAGGGCCCGCAGGTGGCAGGCCGAGCGAAGACACGTGCTCCACCCGCGCGGCACGGCGCGATGCGATCCAGATGATCAGGGCGCACGCCAGCAACGGAACGACCACCCAAGCACGTGACAGGGTCCGGTGAACGAGGCTCATTCGGGGCGGAGGCAAAGCGTGCCCAAGCGCGAATCCTCTCCCGTGTTCGCAGCCCGACGCAACGGGAAATCCCCGCGCCACGGCCGGCCGCGCGGCTGAAGGTCGCCCGGATCGCCGGGGCTAATTTGACTCGCGCCGCCGCGACCGCTCGCTCGTGATTTGTCCATGCCCGCGTCTGCGACCCCGGCGCCTCCGGCGCTGGATCGAATCGTCCGAAATGCCGCCCGCTGTCGGATCGTTGTGAGGCTTGTCGTCGCCCTCGCCGGAAGTCTCCTCGCGCGCGGCGCGCCGGACGATCGGGGCCTCGTCGAACAAGAACTCGCGCCGCCGTCCGGCCCGGCGGGCGCCACGATGTTCACCGCGCTCACGCCCGCGCAGACGGGAATCGTGACGGAGAATCGCTACGCCGACCCGAGGATGTGGGGCGAGTTGAACCACGAATTCGAAGCGGGCGAAATCGGCACCGGCATCGCGATCGGCGACTACGATGGCGACGGGCGGCCGGACATCTTCGTCGTCAGCAAGACGGAAAGCTGCCGGCTGTTTCGCAACCTCGGCGGTTTCAAGTTCGAGGATGTGACCGAAAAGGCCGGCGTCGCCGACCACGGCGCCGACGCGGCGGTGTGGAAGCAGGGCGCGACATTCGTGGACGTGAACAACGACGGCCGGCTCGATCTCTACGTTTGCCGCTTCAACGCGCCCAACCTCCTTTACGTCAACCAGGGCGACGGAACGTTCAAGGAGATGGCGCACGCCTATGGACTCGACGTCCGCGACGCCTCGGTGATGGCGGCGTTCTGCGACTACGATCGCGACGGCTGGCTCGACGTGTTCGTGCAAACCAACCTGCTCGACGCCAACGCGCATCCCGCGGGCCAGCGAAACTATCTTTTTCATAACGACCGCAACGGCCGCTTCAGCAACGTCACCGCCACCGCCGGGATCACCGGCGAGGCGCAGGGTCATTCGGCGATCTGGTGGGACTACGATGACGACGGCTGGCCCGATCTCTACGTCGCCAACGATTTTCAGGCGCCGGACAAGCTCTATCACAACAATCGCGACGGCACGTTCACCGACGTGATCGCCGCCGTCGTGCCGCACGCGCCCTACTCCGCGATGGGCGCGGACCTCGGCGACATCAACAACGACGGCCTGATCGACTTCATCGTGACCGACATGGCGGCGACGACGCACGAAAAGGACCAGCGCGGCATGGCCGATTCCCGCTCGCGCAACCGCGGCGCGCCGCTCGCGAGCGGCACTGTCCCGCAATACGAGCACACCGCCGTCTACCTCAACACCGGCGCCGGCCGCTGCCTCGAGGCCGCGTGGCTGCTCGGTCTCGCCGCGACCGACTGGTCGTGGTCGCCGCGCTTCGAGGACCTCGACAACGACGGCCGCCTCGACCTCTTCGTCACGAACGGCATGGACCGCGAGGCGACGAACACGGACCTGCTGCTGCGGCAGATGGCCGCGCAGTCCGCCGCGGAACGGATTCGCGTGATCCGCGACAGCCCGGTCCTCGCCGAGGCGAATCTCGCGTTTCGCAACGAGGGCAATCTCCGGTTTCGCGACGTGAGCGCCGCCTGGGGACTCGACGAGCGCGGCGTCAGTTTCGGCTCGGCATTCGGCGACCTCGACGGGGACGGCGATCTCGATGTCGTCTACGCGAATTATCAGCGCGGCGTCACGGTCCTGCGCAACGACTCCCGCTCGGGCCATCGCGTGGTGATCGCGCTGCGAGGCACGCGCTCGAACAAATTCGGCGTGGGCGCCACCGTGCGCGCGGAATCCTCGCTCGGAATCCAGGTCCGGCAACTGGTTCTCGCCCGCGGCGTGCTCTCGAGCAGCGAGCCGATCCTGCATTTCGGATTCGGGAACGACACCATCGTTCGCAAGCTCGACGTCACCTGGCCGGGTGGTGCCACGCAGGAATTCACGAACCTGCCGGTCGATCGCCGCTACACGATCACCGAGCCCGATGCCGCGCCGGAGAACCATTCGCCTGCACCGCCTGCGCCGGCGCCACTGTTCACTGAATTCGGCGACGCGATCCACGTTGCGGTCGGGACGGAGG
>DASZPP010000261.1:0-9101 GCA_035549975.1 Opitutus sp. | reverse complement strand
AGGATCGGTGAATTCATGCGTTGAGCGAGAGGTATGGGCGGGTTTTCACTCGGATGACAGTTTCATTTTTCGCGATGACCTCCCTTCCCCAGCTTCGCCCGTGGGCGCGACAAAGACCTCGCGCCCTACGCCGCGATGAACGCCGACCCGGAGGTCATGCGCTACTTCCCGGCGCCGCTCTCCTTCGAGGAATCCCGTGCATCGTTCGAGCGACGGCGCGCCGGGATCGCGGAACGCGGCCGGGGCCTCTGGGCCGTCGAGATCGACGGTGCCTTCGCCGGATTCACCGACTCGCCGAACCGCGCTTCGCCGCGCACTTCACGCCGTGCGTCGAGATCGGCTGGCGCTTCCGCCGCGAGTTCTGGGGACGCGGCCTCGCCTTCGCCGCCGCCGAGATCGCCGAGCGTCACGCCTTCGAAATCCTCGGCCTCCCCGAGCTCGTTTCCTTCACCGCCGCGATCAACTCCCGCTCGCGTCGCCTCAGGGAGCGGCCCGGCTTCCGTCACGACGAGTGCGACGACTTCGTGCATCCGCAACTTCCCGCCGCCAGCCCGCTCCGAC
Source organism: Opitutus sp. (assembly GCA_035549975.1). Classification (GTDB taxonomy): domain Bacteria; phylum Verrucomicrobiota; class Verrucomicrobiia; order Opitutales; family Opitutaceae; genus Opitutus. Next base: position 8,540 of record DASZPP010000261.1, on the reverse strand, counting down.
TTCACGTCCTCCACCGAAAACGCCGCGCGTCCGCTCCTCCGCCGTCCCCCGGGCAAGTGTCACGTATTACGTGACACTTTTCCCCCGGAGACACTCGCGATTGTCACGTATTACGTGACACTGCGTTTTGCCGCGGAACATTGACGCCGAAGCGGTGCAACCACGCTATTCGCTCCGCAGCGCCTCCACCGGCTTCAGCCGCGCCGCCCGCCAGGCCGGCAGCAAGCCCGCCAGCAGCGAAATCACGAGCGTCATCACGACGATCTTCGCGATGTCCGAACCCTCCGTGTGCGCCGGCAATTCGCGAAACTGATAAAACCGCTCCAGCACCTCCTCCCGCTGCGTCGCCTTCGCGATCCCGAGCACGATGTCGTTCCGCACCGCGAGCGACGCGAACCCGAGCACCAGCCCCAGCCCGGTCCCGAGCACGCCGATGAACAGCCCTTGCGCGCAAAAACACGCCGCCACGTGCCGGGCCTTTCCGCCCAGCGCGCCGATCAGCCCGATTTCGCGCGTCTTCCGCACGACCGAGATCAGCAGCGAGCTCATCACCGAGAACGCCGCCACCACCACGATGAACAGCAGCATGAACGTGATCATGTTCTTCTCCAGCGCGAGCACCCAGAGGAAATCGCTGAAGCTGTCCATCCACGAAAACGCCCGCACGCCCGGCGGCAGCACGCGGTTGATCCGCGCCGCCACGTCGTCCTCGTTCTGCCCGGGCTGCATGCGCACGTTGATCCCGTGCACGTCGTGAGCCAGCCCGTAAAGGTCCTGCGCCGTCCGCAACGTGCAATACAGCGTTGCGCTGTCGAGCTGCTGGTGGCCGATCTCCAGGATGCCGACGACCTTCAGGCTGCGCGGCAAAATCACCTCGTTCGCCTTCATCCGCTCGAGCATGAGCGGCGTGTAAACATCCACCGTGTCACCCACGGTCGCGCCGAGTGTCTCCGCCAGCCCCGCGCTCAGGATCGTCGTGTCGTCGTCGAGATCGTCGAGCGACCCGACCCGCACGTATTTCCCGAGTTTCACGACGTTGTTCACCGTCGCCAAATCCAGCCCCCGCATGCTCGGAAACGCCGGCTTGTTTTGAAACTGCACCATCAACGCCCCCGCGGCATACGGCGTCGCACCCGCCACGCCTGGCACCGTCTCGACCCGCTTCATCACGCCGCGGTAATCGGCGATCGTCGTCCGCGCCTTGATCTGCACTTCCCCCTCGGTCTCGACGATCATCCGCCGGATCTCGTAGCCAAACCCACCCATCACGCTCGTCACCACCACGAGCAGCCACACGCCGAGCGTCACGCCGAGCACCGAGATCAGCGTGAAGAACGGAAACTTCCGCCCGCTCGGGAAAAGCTGCTTCAGCGCGAGATAAAGATACCAAGGCATGGCGTGAGGGCCGGATGACGAATTTCGAATGACGAACTAAGGGGGACGCAACCTCTGCTCAATTCGTCAGCCGTCATTCGTCATTTCGCGTCCGAAGGACGCAGCTGCGGAAACAAAATTACATCCCGGATGCTCTCCGCGCCCGTCAGCAGAATGCACAGCCGGTCGATGCCCACGCCCATCCCGCCCGCCGGCGGCATGCCGTGCTCCAGCGCGAGCAGGAAGTCCTGGTCGATGTTCTGCTTCTCCTCGCCCGCCTGCTTCTCGAACATCTCGCGCTGCACGTCCGGATCGTTCTGCTCCGAGTAGGCCGGCGCGATTTCCATCCCGCCGATCGTCAGCTCGAACACGTCCAGCACGCCCGGATCGTCCGCGTTCAGCTTTGCCAGCGGACACAGCTCCTTCGGCAGGTGCGTCACGAAGGTCGGCTGCACCAGCGTCGGCTCGATCTTCTTCGAAAAAACCTCGTTCGTGATCTCGAACTCCTCCCACGCCGGATTCACGCCGAGCCCGAGCTTCTCCGCGCCCGCGATCTTCTCCGCCTTCGAGCGCGCAAACCACTCCGCGTCGCCCGTCGCTTCCCTGATGAGATCCTTGTAACGCACCTCGCGCCACTCGCCGCCGAAATCGATCTCCTGCCCGCTCGCCGCGTGCTTGATCTTGAGCGAGCCGTCCGCCGGCTTGATCACGTCGCGCACGAGCGACACGAGCAGGTCCTTCACCAGCGTCATCATCCCGCGGTAGTCGCTATACGCCTCGTAAACCTCGAGCATCGTGAACTCCGGGTTGTGCTTCCGCGACACGCCTTCGTTCCGAAAAATCCGCCCGATCTCGAAAACCCGGTCGAACCCGCCCACGAGCATCCGCTTCAGCCGCAGCTCCGTCGCGATCCGCAGGAAAAAATCCACGTTGAGCGCATTGTGGTGCGTCACGAACGGCCGCGCCGCCGCGCCGCCCGCCGTCCCCTCGAGCACCGGCGTCTCGACCTCGATGAACTTCCTCTCCTCCAAAAAGCGCCGCACGTGCGACACCACCCGCGACCGCAGCATCAGCCGCGCCCGCGATTCCTGGTTCACGATCACGTCGAGATACCGCTGCCGGTAAACCTGCTCCGGATCGCTCAGCCCGTGCCACTTCTCCGGCAGCGGCCGCAGCGCCTTGCTCACGAGCGTGAATGCCTCCACGCGCACCGTGATCTCGCCCGTCTTGGTTTTGAACAGCGAACCCGTCACGCCGATGATGTCGCCGAGATCGAGCTGCTTCTTGAAAAACCCGTAGCGGTCCTCGCCCAGCACATCCTTGCGGAAATAGAGCTGAATCTGCCCCTGCTGGTCCTGGATCTTCACGAACGAGCTTCCGCCCTGCACGCGAAATGTCACCAGCCGTCCCGCCACGGACACCGTCGTCGCATTGTCCTGACCCTCGACATAAAGCGCTTTCGCGTCGCCCGAGAAATGCGTCGGCGTGAAATTCGCGCGAAACGGGTCCGTGCCCGCCGCGCGCAAATCCGCGAGCTTCTGCCGTCGCACGGCATGCTGGTCGTGCGTCATTTCGGTGGGGATGTCGCTCATTGAACCGCCCACGCTGTGACTCCGCCGGGCGACCCGCAACCGCTTTTTCCGCGTCGGCCAAAGCGGTGCGGCGCTTCAGCCTGCGCTCACGCAAAAGCACCAAGCTCCCATGTCCAAGCTCCAGAGAACTTCCAAACTCCAACATCCCATTGGTCGCCGCGCGAAGCTACAGGGAATCACCAAGCTCCGAGTCGCGCGCGCCGGGCCGCGCTTGCCGCACCTCCGCGATTCCCGCAGAGTCCGCGCGATGCCCCTGCTCGTCTCCCTCGTCGCCAGCGCCTGCCTCGGCGCGCTCATCGGCCTGATCCGCCAGTGGAGCGAGCAGGACAAGAGCGACGTCCCCGATCTTGGCGGCGTCCGCACGTATTCTCTCTGGGCCATGCTCGGCTGCCTCGGCGCCTTCGCCAGCCAGCAGCTCGCCTCGCCGCTTCCCCTCGCCGCCACCATCGCGCTCGTCGGCGCGCAACAACTCGTCACGATCGCCCGCATCCCCGGCGGCCGCCATCCCGGCGGAACGACCTTCGCCTCCGTCCTTCTCACGCTTTTCGTCGGCAGCCTGGTTTTCTGGGACCAGCGCCAGACCGCCATCGTCCTCGCCGCCACGACCATGGTCCTGCTCGGCCTGAAGCAGCCAATCCACACCTGGACGCGCGCGTTCACGTCCGGCGACCTCCGCGCCACGCTCCAGTTCGCGGCGGTCACCGGCGTCGTCCTCCCGCTCGTGCCAAACCGCGCCTTCGGCCTGTTCGACGCGTTCAACCCTTACTCGACCTGGCTGATGGTCGTGCTCATCTCCGGTCTCGGCTTCGCCGGTTACATCGCCGTCCGCCTCGTCGGCGCCGGCGCCGGGATCATGCTCACCAGCCTCTTCGGCGGCATCGCCTCCAGCACCGCCACGACGCTCACGTTCAGCCGTCGCAGCAAGGACGACCCCCAGCTTTCGCCCCATTTCGCCCTCGCCGTCGTCGTGGCCTGCACCGTGATGCTCCCGCGCCTGCTGGTCGTGATCGGCGTCGTCAACCCCGCGCTGGCGCTTTCGCTCGTCATTCCCTTCGCCGTCATGGCCGCGCCCGGCGTCGCCTACGCCGCCTGGCGCTGGTTCAAACGCGAACCCGTCGCCAACGGCATCGCCGCGCCCTCCCTGCACAATCCGCTGAACCTCCGCGTCGCGCTCAAATTCGGCGCCATCTACGCCGTCGTCACTTTCCTCGTGAAGGCCTTCACGCGTGTCGGCTTCAACACCGGCGTGCTGCCGCTCAGCTTCGTTTCCGGCCTCACCGACACCGACGCGATTTCCCTTTCCATGGCCGGCAATCTCTCGTCCGGCACGCTCGCACTTTCGCTCGCCACCCGCGCCGTGATCATCGCCTCCATCGCAAATTCGCTCGTCAAGGCCGCCATCGCCGTTTCGCTCGGCTCGCCGCTCCTCCGGCGCGACTCCGCCATCGTCCTCGGCCTCACCTCCGCCGCCGGCGCCGCCGCCGCCATCTGGCTCGTGTGACGCCGCCGCCGCTGGCGGCGGAAACTCCAAGCTCCAGAGAACCGCCAAGCCTCCATCTCCAATTTGGTTCTTGGACCTTGATCATTCCCTGGAGCTTGGTCCTTGGATCCTGGAGCGTCGCGGCGCCCTGCGCCGCGCCCGCAAAACCGCTTGTTATTCGTGTCCATTCGTGGTTCAAATAATTCGTTCATGGACACCTCGCGCAAACCCACCTGGCTCCGCGCCAAGCTCCCCGGCGGCCCCGGCTACGCCGCCACCTCGCGCCTCGTGTCCGCGAACAAGCTTCACACCGTCTGCCAGAGCGCGCAGTGCCCCAATCTCGGCGAATGCTGGTCCCGCGGCACCGCCACCGTGATGATCCTCGGCAACATCTGCACGCGCTCCTGCAATTTCTGCGCGATCGCCACCGGCCGCCCGACCGAGCTCGACCTCGGCGAACCCGCCCGCGTCGCCGACGCCGTCGCCACGATGAATCTCCGCCACTGCGTCATCACGAGCGTCGCCCGCGACGAACTCGCCGACGGCGGCGCGAGCGTCTGGGCCGCCACCATCCGCGCCGTCCGCCATCGCAACCCGCGCACCGCGATCGAGGTCCTCACGCCCGACTTCAAGGGCAACACCGCCCACGTCGACGTCGTCCTCGACGCGCAGCCCGACATCTTCAACCACAACCTCGAGACCGTCGAGCGCCTGCAAAAACCCGTCCGCGTCCAGGCGTTCTACGAGCGTTCCCGCTCCGTCCTTCGCCACGCCAAGAGCCGCGGCTTCACGACGAAGACCGGCATCATGCTCGGCCTCGGCGAAACGTCCGCGGAGATCGAGCAAACCCTCCGCGACGTCGCCGCCGACAAGACCGACATCCTCACGATCGGCCAATACCTCCAGCCCACGCAGAACCATCTTCCCGTCGCGCGCTGGGCGCCCCCCGAGGAGTTCGCGCACTGGAAAAATTTCGGCCTCTCGCTCGGTCTCGGCGTCGTCGAGAGCGGCCCGCTCGTCCGCTCCAGCTATCACGCCGACGAGCAGTCGCTGAAGTTCACCGGCGCGGATCACCTCAACACCGAAAACGCGCTCGCGAGCGCGTAGGCGCGCGACCGGCGGATTTGGTGCGGCTTGATGGTGCGGCCGCATCGTCCCAGCCGGCGGCGCAACCCTGCCACGGCGGACTTCGCCGTGCTTGATCGGCAGATTTTTCTCAACCTGCCGGCAAACCGTGCCGAAGTGTCCGGAGTTGCACACTCGAAAGCGCTTCGCCCGATGAATTTCCGGTGACGAAGCCACTTCCCTTTCCCCCATGCCCAAACTCGGTCTCCTGATCGCGCTCCTGTCGCTGGCAGTCGGCGTCCGCGCGCAAACGACGTTTCAGCTCTCCGGCACGATCTCGAGCGTCTCCGGCACGAGCGCCTTTGCCGTCGGCCAGCCCTTCACGATCACCGTCGCTTACCGCACCGACCTCACCGACGCCAATTCCAACACGCAGATCGGCCTCTACGATCCGGCGATCACTTCGTACGAATTCAACTATGCGAATGGCGCCTACGTCGGCACGGCTTCGGACGGACGTTTTTTCATCTACGATAATTTCGAGCTCGGCAAAGACGAGACTCAGATGGATATCGCCGGCACCACGAATTTTGCCAGCGTGGACGGCTATACTTTCAACCCCGATGCGAGCGGCCCCTATTTCTTTCTCACCAACAATTCCGGGTCCGTGTTCAGCTCCGATATCCTGCCGACCATCTTCCCGACGACGGGCTGGGATAGCGGCAATTTCACGCTCGGCTGGGGCCAGGATGAATTCGACATGTTCTCCCCCGCGATCTCGGTAAACGGCACCATCACGTCGGTCAGCGCCGTTCCGGAACCGGCAACGACAGCGGTTCTGGCTGGCGCGCTCGCGCTCCTCGCCGTCTTGTGCTGGCGTCATCGCCCGCGGCAGGCTTGAGCTGGCGCCGGAATTGCCGCCAGCGGTCAGGCTCCCTTTTTCGGTGCCGTTGCGCCGGCACCTGCAGTGATTGCGCGGCAACCCGTGAATTACCACCGCACGCGTCTTCACTTTTTCGTGTCCTTCGCGAATTTCGGGGGCATCATTTTCCCATGAAGTCCCGCAAGGAAATCGTCGAGAACTGGCTGCCGCGCTACACCGGCGTCCCGCTCAAGAAATTCGGCGAATATATTCTGCTCACCAACTTCGACCGCTACGTCGAGCTCTTCGCGAAGTGGCATCATGTGCCCGTCCACGGCCGCGAAAAACCGATGACGAGCGCCACCGCCCGCGACATCACGATCGTCAACTTCGGCATGGGCAGCGCGCCGGCCGCCACGATCATGGACCTGCTGAGCGCGATCCACCCGAAGGCCGTCCTCTTCCTCGGGAAATGCGGCGGCGTGAAACATCGCGCGAAGGTCGGCGAATTCGTCCTGCCGATCGCCGCCATCCGCGGCGAGGGCACGAGCAACGACTACTTTCCGCCCGAGGTCCCCGCGCTGCCGGCGTTTGCGCTCCAGAAAGCGATCTCCACGACGATTCGCGACCACGCCCGCGACTACTGGACCGGCACGATCTACACCACCAACCGCCGCGTCTGGGAACACGACGAGCAGTTCAAAAAATACCTGCAGAAGATCCGCGCGATGGCCGTCGACATGGAAACCGCCACGATTTTCATGACCGGTTTCTACAACGAGACGCCCACCGGCGCGCTTCTCCTCGTCTCCGACCAGCCGATGACGCCCGACGGCGTCAAGACCGCCCGCAGCGACAAGAAGGTCGACGAGGCCTACGTCGTCGAGCACCTCCGCATCGGCATCGATTCGCTGAAGCAGCTCATCAACAATGGCGTCACCGTAAAGCACCTGAAGTTTTAGGGAAGCAATGCTTCGAACCTTCCGAAAACCACAGATGCACACAAATAAACACAGATGCTGACGGCTTTTCGCCAGTGTTCATTCGTGTTCATCCGTGGTTAGTTGGTTTGTGATTCCCTTTCCGCAGGCCCGCGCACAATTCTCGCCCGCCTCCATGCGCTTCCACAAATACCACGCCCTCGGCAACGACTACCTCATCCTCGATCCGCGCGACTACCCGTCGTGGGGCGCGGCGCCCACCACGGCGCAGATCCGCGTGATCTGCCACCGCAACTTCGGCGTCGGCTCCGATGGCATTCTCTGGGGCCCGCTCCCGTCCACGAAGGCCGACTTCGGGCTGCGCATCTTCAACCCCGACGGCTCCGAAGCCGAGAAGTCCGGCAACGGTCTCCGCATCTTCTCGCGCTATCTCTGGGACCAGCAGCTCGCGAAAAAAGCCTCGTTTACGATTGAAACTCCCGGCGGCGTCGTGGTCTCCGAGATCAAGGAGCAGGGCCGGCTCATCACCGTGGAAATGGGCCGCGTGAGTTTCTCCGCCGAAAAGATTCCGGTCGCCGGCAGGCCGCGCGAAGTGCTGAACGAAAAGCTCACCGCCCTCGACCGCGAGTTCACCTTCTGCGCCGCGACCATCGGCAACCCGCACTGCGTCCTCCCGCTCGACGAAATCTCGCCGGAGCTCGCCCGCCGCTACGGGCCTTCGATCGAGACCAATCCGCTGTTTCCGAATCGCACCAACGTCCAGTTCCTTCGCGTCCTCGACCGCGCCAGCATCCGCATCGAAATCTGGGAACGCGGCGCCGGCTACACGCTCGCCTCGGGCAGCAGCTCCAGCGCCGCCGCCGCCGTCGCGCACAAGCTCGGGCTCGTCGACCGCCACGTGACCGTGCACATGCCCGGGGGCGAGATCGGCATCGCCATCGCCGACGATTTCGCGATTACCATGACCGGCACCGTCAACAAGGTCGCCGGCGGCGCCCTGCACCCGGAGCTGTTCGCCGTCAGCGTCTGACCGAGCGATCGCAGGCCGCGCAATTCTTCGCCACTACTGATAACGGTTGACCTGGTCGAGCAGCGCGCAACCTTCGCGCAAAAACGCCAGCTCGCACAGCCACAGCACGCCGTGTTTCGGGCTGCGGTTGATGTCGGTGATGTCGATCATCCGGTAACCGGCTTCGTGCATGCGCGCGACCACCGCCGCCATCGTG
>DASZPP010000260.1:0-9825 GCA_035549975.1 Opitutus sp. | reverse complement strand
CTCGGGGGTGATCCTGGTCGCGGCGGATGGGGAACTCGCGGGCGAACTCCGGCGGCAGTTTCGCGAAAAGCGCGTGGCGAAAATTTACCAGGCGATCGTGTTTGGCCGGCCGGTTCCGCCGGTGAACGTGTGGCGGGACGTGCTCGAAGTCGTCAAGCGGGCCGGGCAGATCCGCACGACCGCGGGGACGGGGAGCGTGCGGGCTGAAACGCGCATGCGGGTGATGCGAACGCGGCTGGGCGCGGCGCCGCTGGCGTTGCTGCAACTCGAGCCGCTGACCGGGCGGAGTCATCAACTGCGCGTGCAGTGTGCGAAGCGGCGACTGCCGATCGTGGGCGATCAGACCTATGGCGATTTCGGGCGGAATCGGGAGTTCGCGAAACGGACCGGCGTGAAGCGGATGTTCCTGCACTCGCTGGAGACACGCTGCAGCTACGAGTGGCGCGGGCGGCAGTTCGCGTTCGAGGCGAAGGCGCCGCTGCCGGACGAGTTCGAGGCGGTTTTGCGCGGGTAGTCGTCCATGCTTTCATTCATCCCGCCGGGACATCGCATCGAGTCCGCGACTGGTTGCGTTCATGCGCCGTGTCCGCGGCTTTGCGGAGCCCGACATTGACAACCGCGGCTGGCACCGCACTGATGGGCGTCGATGATCGCCGGCCGCTATTGTTTTTGGTTTGGTTTCCGGGGCTTCTTTGCCCGGCAACTTGCTGGCGGTCGTCGCGAAAACTGAAACCTGAGTTCAACCCGAATTTCGCAAGAGCCGCCTAGACCAGGGCGGCTCTTGTGTTTTACAACCGTTCCTCCGCCATGATTCTCCCCAAAAGCAACCGCCTGCCACCCGAGCAAGTCGCCGAAATCACCGCGATCGTCGAGGAGTTCGGCTGCAAGATCCAGCCCATCATCGGCGCCGTGCGGACGATCTATGCGATCGTCGGCGACGAGCGCGACGAGCTGATGATCAACCGGCTCGAGGGCCTCGACTACGTCGAACGGATCGACCGGATTCAGTCGCCGTTCAAGCTGATGGACCGGCGCTCGGACCTCGCGACGCATCGGATCAAGCTGGGCGGCGTGACGCTCGGCGAGCAGCTGCTCGTGATCGCGGGCGCATGCACAATCGATCCGAAGAATCCGAATCATTTCTACGAGACGGCGCAGGCGGTGAGGGAAGCGGGCGCGCACGTGTTGCGCGGCGGGGTATGGAAGCCGCGGACGAACCCCTACACGTTCCAGGGCGATTCGAAGTCGCTCGACATCCTGGTGGAAGCGTCGCGCCGGACGGGACTGCCCGTGGACACGGAGGTGATGGATGAGCTGCACATCAAGCTCGCGCTCGAGGCCGGCGTGGCGCTGTTGCAGATCGGCGCGCGCAATGCCCTGAACTACTCGTTGCTGCGGCAGGTCGGCGCGGCGATCGCGGAGCGTGACACGGCGGTGCTGTTGAAACGCAGCATCCACATGGGGCCGCTCAACGAATTCATCTCGGCGGCGGAATACATCGCGGCGTTTGGGAACCCGAACGTGATCCTGTGCCCGCGCGGGACCACGCCGACGCTCGACGGCTATCGGAATCATCCGGACGAAAGCATCACGCCACTGTTGAAGGAAAAGACATGGGCGCCGGTGGTGGTCGATCCGTCGCACTCGGTGGGCAAGGCGGCATATGTGCCCGCAGCGGCGCTGGCGGCGGTGGCGTATGGGGCGGACGGCCTGTGCGTCGAGGCGCATGTCGAGCCGGCCAAAGGCATCGGCGACGATCCAAAACAGGCGGTCACGCCGGAGGTGTTGAAGACGATGATCGCGCAGGCGAAGGCGCTTTGGACGCTGCGCCGCGGGACGAAGGTTGGGGTGGCGTGAAAAAAAGCTTGTGATAAAGCTACCTGTGGCCACATTGGGCCACATGAAGCGCAAGATGCCGGAATCGGAGCTGCCGAAAGGCCTGAAACCCTGGATGGTCCAGGAGACGGCTGCCGGCTACGCCGAACCCATGGCGATCAGCGTGCGGGCGGCGAAAGACCAGCTCTCTTCGCTGCTGGAGCGCGCGGCCCAAGGCGAGGACATCGTCATCACGAGCGATGGAAAGCCGAAGGCGATGATCGTGCGCTATCGTCCGGTGATCACGGGCAAGCCGGCGAAGTCGACCGCAGCGTTGCGGCGCTCGATGCCGATGACGCCGGATTCGACGGAGCTGGTGCGCGAGATGCGCGACGGACGCTTCTGAGCGGACCCCCGTCATGTACCTCGACACCTCGGTGCTGGTGAAGCGCTACGTCGCGGAGCCGGATTCCGGGCACGTGGACGAGGTCGTGGTGGGGTTTTCGCTGGTGACATCGGAGCTGGCGTTCGGCGAAGTGTGGTCGGCGCTGCTGGCGAAGGAACGCAGCAAGGCGCTGAGCGCGGAGGCGCGCGAGAAGGCCTGGAAGGCGTTTCTCGACGACATCGATGAAAGCGTGCTGCGCTTGATCCCGCTCGACGGCGTGATGATTCGCGATGCCAACGAGATCATGCTGCGCGTGCACCCGCACGTGCCGCTGCGGACACTCGATGCGATTCACCTGGCGACCTACGACTCGGTGGTGACCGGGCCGATTTTTACGAAGGACAAGCGCATGCTGGCGGCGGCGAAACTGCTGGGGTTTGTGGCGGTGGAGTGACGGCGTCGCCGCGCTCTTGCCGCGCGTCGGGCAAAATCCGCGGTGAGGGCGCCGTAGCTTCGGTTCGGGCGATCGGGGTTTTTACAGCAGGTTGAGCTGCGAGTCGTCGGAGGGTGCGACGGTGAGCTTCTTTTTCGGACGAGCCTGCGGCGCGGGGAGGGTGACCGTGGTATCGTCGGACTCGAGGCGGCCGAGGATCGTCTTGGCCCGGTCGATGACGCTGAGCGGGAGGCCGGCGAGGCGGGCGACCTGGATGCCGTAGCTGCGGTCCGCGGCGCCCGAGATCACGCGGCGGACGAAGACGATGTCGTCGTTCCATTCCTTCACGGCGACGGAGAAATTCCGGAGGCGCGGGAGATGTTTTTCGAGCTGGGTGAGCTCCTGGTAGTGCGTCGCGAACAGCGTGCGCGGGCCGCGGATGGGATCGCGATGGAGGTGTTCGACGACGGCCCAGGCGATCGACAAGCCGTCGTAGGTGGAAGTGCCGCGGCCGATCTCATCGAGAATGATGAGCGAGCGGTCGGTGGCATTGTTGAGGATGTTGGCGGTCTCGTTCATCTCGACCATGAAGGTCGAGTTGCCGCGGGCGAGGTCGTCGCTCGCGCCGACGCGTGAAAAAATCCGGTCGACGAGGCCGAGGCGGCAGGATTTCGCTGGCACCCAGCAGCCGATCTGGGCGAGCAAGGTGATCAGCGCGACCTGGCGGATGTAGGTCGATTTGCCGGCCATGTTCGGGCCGGTGATGAGCGCGATCTGGGCATCGGTGCATGCGAGCGCGGTATCGTTGGGAACGAACGCGGCGGAGGCGCCGCGGGCGGGCGAGGCACCGGGCGCGCGGAGCATCTGCTCGACGACGGGATGGCGGCCGTCGGTGATTTCGAGCGCGTCGGAGTCGTCGAGCGTCGGGCGCGCGTAATCCCACTCGCGGGCGAGCAAGGCCCAGCCGGAGAGAACATCGAGCTCGGCGAGGATGTCGGCGGTTTGCGCGAGTGCGAGCGACTCATCGAGCACGGCGGCGACGAGCGCGGCGAACAGCTCGTGCTCGCGGGCGAGCGAGTTTTCCTCGGCGTGGAAAATCTCTTTTTCCTTTTGGCGGAGCGACTCGGTGACGTAGCGCTCGCCGCCGACGGTGGTCTGGCGGCGGAGGTAGTCGGAGGGGACGAGATGGAGGTTGGCCTTCGTGACCTCGATGTAATAACCAAAATTATTCGTGAACCTGACCTTCAGGCTGCGAATGCCGGTGCGCTCCTGTTCGGTGCGCTCGAGGTCGGAGAGCCAGGTTTTGTTTCCGCTGGTGAGCGCGCGAAGTTCGTCGAGGCGGGCGTCGTAGCCGGGGCGGATGAAATTTCCGTCGGCGAGATCGTTGGGAAGCTCGTCCGCCAGAGCGGACGTCAGGAGTTGGCGGAGTTGCGGCAGCTCTTGTAGTTGAGAGTTGAGGGTTGAGAGTTCAGAGACGGGTAGCGCAGGCGTCCCGCCTGCAGGATCGGAGGCCGGCGAGGACGCCTGCGCTACGGCGGCGAGGTCGGCGCGGAGGGCGGGGAGCTGGGCGAGGGTGTCGCGGATGCCGCCGAGTTCGCGCGGATTGCGAAGGCGATTCTGGAGGCGGCCGAGAATGCGGGGGAGGTCGCGAATCCGGGTGAGCGAATCGCGCAGCGTGGCGAGCCGCGAAGGTTGGGTGAGCAGTTCGCCAACGATCGTCTGACGGCGGGTGATTTCGGGAAGATCGAGCGTCGGGGCGGCAAGCCAGCGTTCCAGGAGGCGCGCGCCGGCGGCGGTTACAGTGCGGTTGATCGCGCCGAGCAGCGAACCGTCGCGACCGCCGCGGATCGAGGCGAAGATCTCGAGGTTGCGGAGCGTTGCGGGGTCGAGGAGGAGCGTGCCAGCGCTGCGATATTCCTGGAGGCCGCGCAAGTTTTCGGGTTTCGCGCAGAGATTTTCGGTCGCGTAGTAGACGAGAGCGCCGGCGGGGCCGAGGGCGGGGTGGGTGTGGGCGAGGCCGAAGCCCTGGAGGTTGAGCACGCCGAGCGTGTCCATCACCGTCTTCGCGCCGGTGCCGGTCTCGAAGTGGTAGCCGGACAATTCGGAAACGAGGCGCGTGGCGGCGAAGCTGTGGAGCGCGTGAAGGTCCGTTTGCTCGTGGGGTGCCGCGGACCAGCGCTCGCGCTCACCCTCGATGAGGAGGAGTTCGGCGGGATCGAGCGCGGTGAGAACGGGCAGAAGGTTGGCGATGTGGGCGTCGGTCGCGATTTTGAACTCGGCGGTCGAGAGGTCGAGCCAGGCGGCGTGGACGCCGTGTTTGTCGAGCGCGAGGGCGCAGAGGTAGTGGTTGCGGGCGGCGTCGAGCTGGCTGGCGGCGAGCGTGGTGCCCGGCGAGAGGATCCGCATGAGTTGCCGGCGGACGAGCTTGCCGGCGGTGGCGGGCTCGGCCTGGTCGCAAATCGCGACTTTTTTTCCGGCGGCGAGGAGCTTGTTGACGTAGGTGTCGAGCGCGTGCGCGGGCAGGCCGCACATCGGATGGTCGAGCCGCTTGGTGAGCGTGAGGCCGAGCAGCCGGGAGCCTTCGAGGGCATCGTCGAAGAACAGCTCGAAGAAATCGCCGAGACGAAAGAGCAGCAGCGTGTCGCGCGGCAGGGCGCGGCGAACCTCGAAGTATTGCTGCATCATCGGGGTCTGCTTCGCGGCGGCGGACATGGCGGAAAGTAGCGAGTAGCGGGCAGTGAGTAGCGAGGAGGAAATGCGGGGCAAGCGCGGCGCACGCGGCGGAAATCGACCCGGCGGATCACCGCGCTTCAGCGGGGTGCATCACCCCTGTCAGGCAAGGTTTGCCAGCGAACCGTCCGGCGGTTCGAGTCGGAGCGCTTCAATGGCGGCGCGCATTCTCGTCCTTCATCCGGTCCTGGGCACGGGCGGCGGCTCGCGGTGGTCGCTGCAGGCGGCTGAAGCGCTGGCCGCGCGCGGCCATGACGTGACCTGGGTGACGAGCGCACCTCGCGGGCGGGCGCCGGAATGGCGCGAGCTCGCGATCGGTGCGTTTCGCCGTGAATATGTTGCGCAGGCCTGGCCGGAAAGTGTGGCCGATCGCGGCCGGGCGTTTTTGGCGAATCGCCGGATGAGCCGGTTGATCGACTGGTGCGAGGCAAACGTCCCCGCGTCCGACGCGGTGCTGATGGACGGCGTGCCCTTTGCGATTCCGCGCGCGCGGGCGGCGTTTTCGCGGAGCCGGATCGTGTTCTACTGCCACTTTCCCGAGATGCTCTACGCGAAACGCGAAGCCTGGTATCTCCGCTGGCATCGTCGCCACTGGATCCGAAGCGAACGCGAGGGGCTGGGTGCGGCCGACTGTGTTCTCGCCAACAGTCATTACACGCTCGACCGGTTGCTCGCGCAATTTCCCGAGCTCGCGTCGCGTGCAGCGATCTGCCGTCCGGCCGTCGCGACGATCGCAGTGAGAGCGAAAACGGAAACGCCCCGGCACGTCCTCTGTGTCGCCCGGTGGGCGCCGGAGAAAAATCTCCCGCTCGCCGTGCGGGCGTTCGCCGCGTATCGCACGCGCGCCAGCGCCGCCGGTGCGACGCCACTCCCGCTTGTGATCGCCGGCGGATTCGATGCCGCCTCGCGGGCGGCACATAAAACGTTTGCGGCGGTCGAAGACGAAATCCGCCGTGCCGGATTCGGCCAGGATAGTTTCCGGCTGCTCCGCGACCCTTCGGACCCGCAACTCGACGAGCTCTATCGCGGCGCGCTCGCGCTCGTGCATCCGGCGCCGCAGGAGCATTTCGGCATGATCGCGCCGGAGGCGATGGCGCGCGGTGTTCCGGTGATCGGGATCGCCGGCCGGGGCGGGGGGGAAAGCGTGAGCGACGGCGACACCGGCTGGCTCGTCGCACCGGATGCCGCGGAGATCGCCGATCGTCTCGTGCGGCTTCAAGTCGATGCTTCGGTTCGGGTCCGATTCGGCATCGCCGCCCGCCGGCACGCCGAGCGGTTTCTCATCGATCGCGTCGGCGCCGACCTTGAAGCAGCGCTGTTCCCGCCGTTGCCTGCCTAGCCCGCCCGGCGCCGGCGCCACCAAACGGCGGCACCCGCGGCCATCGCCAACACGAGCGCGGCGACGGCCGGCTCGGGCACGGCCGCGACATCGGCGAGGGTGAACGTGCCATACACGATGGCGTTCCAGCCGAAATAGAAATTATCATCCGGAGCGGTCGCGTCCTTCCAATCGGTGACCGTGATCGTGATATCGCCGGTGATGGGATCGATGCTGCCATCGAGCGTGAGGGCAGCGTCGGCCCAGGATGCATTGGTGAGCTGCACGGAATCATAGCGCTTTGTCGGATCGGCCGGGTGGAATCCGCTGATCACCAATCGGGCTTGGTTGTTTGGATTCAGCCGCGCATAGAGTCCCGAGTCCCACGGGTTCTGCCCTGGGTTCGGATTATAGCCTGGGGCGCCTCCGCCTTCGGCCAGATCGAGAATCACCAGCACGAGTTGGGTGCCATCGGAATAGAGGGGAGATTGGGAGACGGTGACACTCGCCGGCAGATTGTAGGGTTGGTCCGACCAAGTGGGAGGCGGGCCCGCCGGCTCCGACGGCATGTAGTAACTTTTGAAAGTCGCAGTGGCCTGCGCATAAGAGCCATCGAGCGGCCCGCGCTCGGAGCTCAGCACAAATCCATCGTGCGTGAACCCGTCGCCGCCATCGCTGTAAAAGCTGACGGTGACCTGCGCCCGCAGTCGCAGCGCGGCCGACAGCGCGAGGATAAGCAGAAAAAAACGTTTTGCTCCGCACATGGGAATGAGTGTGACGTCGGAAAATGCCGCGAGGCGCCCGACCGGCGAGACTATTTCTCCTGCCGCGAGCCGCTTGCGCCAAAGTCCGGTCCGGCGCACACCGTGCCGGTGCGGACGGCACGATCGGAAATCGCGACGGCTTTCTCGCCCGACGTGATCATCACGAGAGCCCGGCCCTCGGCCTGCACGTCGGACCCTTCCATGGTCGTCGTCGCATACGGCACGACGAGCACGTAGGCGCCGCCTGCATCAGCGGTCGTGTCCTGACGATAATCAAACCGCCGTCCGTCGGCCGGAGCGCGCAGCGGAATGGAAATCGTCACGCGCGCGCCGGCCGGCGCTCGACCAACTATGCGCGCCCCCTCGACCTGCTCGTAAATTCGCACGCTCGGCACGATGTGACCGGCGTAGGACTCGCCGCGGGGTTCGTGCCACACGCCGCTCGCGCACGCCGCCGCCGCTTGCTCCTGTTGCTGCGGCGTCTCGATCAGGTTCGACCAGGTTTCGGCGCGGCGGAGCTTCGGGTCGAACGTCTGGCGCAGGAACGTCTCCTGCGCGCTCTCGTAAACGAGCCGGAAGTGCTGCAATTCCCCGCCGCCATCCACGGCGAGCTGGTGCAGAAACAGCGCGCGATAACGCGGGCCGCGCGTCTCCACGCTTTTTTCATGTCCGACGCGATGCACGATCGATTCGCGCCCGCGATAGTCGTTGAGCTTCCGGCCGGACGACGCCAGCGCGCCCTCGAAATAGCTCCCGAGCAGCGATGCGTCCGTGACAATGTAACGGACCGCGCCGGCGACCGTCGAACCGCGCAGCGGCGCCGCGCGCACGGCGGTTTCGTTATCGCGGAAAAACGGCTCGACCGCTTCCGCATCCATGTAGCGCGCGCTCACCGCCGGCCAGCCACCGAGCGTGTTGACGACGTTGCCCCACATCCAGCCGGTCAGCACGCCGGCGCGACCGCGCGGCAGTTTTTTGGAAAAGTCCGGCGCGGGCGGCGGCCGTTGCGCACGAAGCCAGTCCATCGCTTCGCGCCATCCGGGATGCGCCATCACCAGCTGCTCGCGATACACATTTGCCGGCGCATAGAATCCTCCGCCGACGCCCCATCCGATCGCCAGAACCGCTACGGCCGCGGTAGCGACTGGCGGGAACAGCCAAGGCAGCGGCGGCTTGCCCGACTGCGCGCGCTCGAACGCGATCGCGCCGAGCGCGCAACCGGCCAGCACCAGTGCGTGCAGTCCGGCGAGATAATCATAGTCCCACGTGCGATACCAAAGCATCAGGAGCGAAAAGCTCCACGCGACCGGCACCGTCCAGCTCGTGCGCTTCCAAGCGCCGGCCACGATCCCGATCGCCGGCGTGGCGATGGCGATCAGTCCCGCGAGTCCGGTAAGCCGGAAATAATACGCGAAGGTAACCGGCGCGTTTTCCTGCACCAGCGGCGACTTGCGACCGAGCAGGAATCCGTCGACGGCGCGCACGTCCGCCGAGGTGAAATATCCAACCGCCAGCGCGGCGGCCGTGAGCGCGAGAAAGCCGGTCACGCTTTTGCCCGGACCAAACCGCCGTGCTGCCCGTTCGAGCGTCCATCCGAACGCAGGCAAAACGACGGTCGCCGCTGCCGCGCCGGCGAGCGAGGCGGCAAACAGATCGCGCCGCATCATCAGATCGGGCCAGACGGCCGCCGCGGCGCCCGCCATGACGACAAACCCCAGCCAGAACCGCGTCGCCGCAACCATGACTGGTCGCGCGCTTTTCCCATTCAACACCGCCAGCATCGCCGCGGCCGTGAGCACGAGCGCCGTCAGCAGCAGGTAGATCGGCGCACCGAGCCACGTGAACAGGAAGAGCACGAGCGGCAGCGCTTCGAGCCACGCCGGCCGCCACCATGGTTTCGCCGGCTCGTCGTCCGCGAGGCGCAACAGTCGCAGGACCGCGAGCAGGCAGATCAGGCTCAGCGCCATCTCGGCGACGTGGTGATCGCAGAATCCGAGCCCCGTGCGTGTAAGCGTGCTGCCCGGTGCGAGCACGGCCCACGCGACGAGCCACACACCGAGCGACGGCGGGCCGTTCACCGCGACGACGCGAAACAGCAGGAGAAACACTGCGACGCCGGCGAGCGGCGGCAGCAGCAGGCACACCCACGTGACGACGTGCGGTGACGCGCGGCCGAATGCCGCGATGCGCGCGATGCCCGCCAGCGTCACATCCCAAAGTCCGCTCGATTCGACGCGCTCGACCTCGGGATAACGACTGACGTCCTCCATGCGCTGGATCGCCGGGAAATGCGCGTTGGTGTAAAGCGCCTCGCGATAGTGAAACCACGGGTCGTTTTCCGGCAGCACGATCCGCCCGTCCGGCAACACGAGTTCGGGCC
>DASZPP010000259.1:0-4113 GCA_035549975.1 Opitutus sp. | reverse complement strand
GGAAGCGCCGGAGAAGGCTTTCATCGGCGGCTGCCGGCTGTGTCCCTACATGAAGATGAACACGCTCGAGAAAATCCGCGAAGCGCTCGTTGCGCCGCGGCCGGAGCAGATCGTCACGCTCGACGAGAACCTGCGGAAGCGCGCGACGCGGTGCATCGAAAGGATGTTCGAGCTGGCCGGGGCCGGACAAAGTCCGGCCAGTTGAAAGTCGAGGGTTGAGAGTTGAGGGACCGAACCGCCGGCTCGCCTTTGCACGCTCAACGCTCATCTCTTATCTCTTATCTCTTATCTCTCAACCAATGCCCATGCTCACTCCACGCACCGAACACCTGATCGATCTCGCGCTCGAGGAAGACGCGGGACTGGGCGACGTGACGAGCCGTGCGATTTTTCCGGCGCGGCACCGCTCGCGCGCCTTCATCCAGGCGAAACAGGAGCTCGTGGTCTGCGGGCTCGACGTCGCGGCACGGGTGTTTGCGCGCGTCGACCCGGCGTTGAAGGTGACGCTGGCGGCGCACGACGGCGACCGGGCGAAGGCGGGGCGCAAGGTGCTCCTGGTTGCCGGCCCGACGGCGGCGTTGCTGACGGCGGAGCGGACGGCGCTGAATTTCCTGCAGCGGCTGTCGGGGATCGCGACGCAGGCGCGCAAGTTTGCCGATGCGGTGGCCGGGACGGGCGTCCGCGTCGTGGACACGCGCAAGACGACGCCCGGCTGGCGCGCGCTGGAAAAATACGCGGTGCGTTGCGGCGGCTGCGTGAACCACCGCTCGTCGCTGGGCGAACACGTTTTGATCAAGGACAATCACATCGCGGCGGCGGGATCACTGACGAAGGCGGTGAAGCTCGCGCGCGAGGCGGCGCCACATCTCGCGAAGATCGAGGTTGAGGCGAAGACGCTGGCCGAAGTCCGCGAGGCCATGCGGGCGGGCGCGGAAGTGATCCTGCTGGACAACATGACGGTGCCGCAGGTGCGGCAGGCGGCGGCGCTGATCGCGGGGGCGGCGGTCGTGGAGGTGTCGGGCGGCGTGCGATTCGAGACGCTGCGCGATTACGCGGTGCCGGGCGTGGACGTGATCAGCATCGGTGCGCTGCTGACGCATTCGGCGCCAGCGGTGGATTTGAGCCTGGAGATCCAGACGGCGCGGCGGCGCCGCAAGCGGTGAACGTCATTCGCACAGACTGCCTCGTGATCGGGGCCGGCCTCGCGGGTTCGGCGTATGCGCTGCAGATGGCGGAGCGCGGTTTTTCGGTCGAGCTGCTGTCGCTCGCCGATCCGCTGGCGGCGAACAGCGACTGGGCGCAGGGCGGGATCATCTACGAGGGAACGACGCCGGATCCCGCCTCGCTGGCGCGCGACATTTTTGCGGCGAGCGACTACACGGCGAATCCCGCGGCGGTGGAGCAGCTCGTGCGCGAAGGGCCGCAGGCGGTGAAGGAGCTGCTGATCGACGGGCTGGAGGTGAATTTCGACCGCGACGAAAACGGCGAGCTCGACCGGACGCGCGAAGGCGGGCACAGCGAGCGGCGGATCATCCACGCGAAGGATGCGACGGGGCATGCGATCCTGGGCCGGGTCGCGCGGCGGGTGGATGCGACGCCGCGGATCACACGGCGGTCCGGCTGGGTGGCGGTCGACTTGCTGACCCTGTCGCACAACTCGGAGGACGCGGCGGACAAATACGAGCCGCTGACGTGCTTCGGCGCGTATGTGATCGACACGGCCCGCGGCGAGATCTCGGCGATCGTCGCGAAGAAGACGGTGCTGGCGACGGGCGGGCTCGGGCAGATTTTCCTGCACTCGACGAACCAGCCCGGCAGCGTCGGGCACGGCGTGGCGATGGCGTATCGCGTGGGCGCGCGGTTGATGGACCTGGAATACGTGCAGTTTCATCCGACGGTGTTCGCGAAGAAGAACGCGCCGCGGTTTTTGATCACCGAGGCGATGCGCGGCGAGGGCGGCGTGCTGGTGAACGCGCACGGCGAGCGGTTCGCGGACGAGGCGGACCCGCGCGGATCGCTGGCGCCGCGCGACGTGGTGGCGCGCGCGATCAAGCAGGAGCTGGCGGACAGCGGCGAGCCGAGCGTGTTTCTGGACCTGTCGGCGCGGCCGGCGGATTTCTGGCGGGAGCGGTTTCCGAACATCACCGAGCGCTGCCGGCGGCACGGCGTCGACATCGCGTCCGAGCCGATCCCGGTGGTGCCGGCGGCGCATTTCGCGTGCGGCGGCGTGCACACCGACCTGGCGGGGCGGACGAGCGTGCGGCACTTGAACGCGATCGGCGAAACGGCGTGCACGGGATTGCACGGCGCGAACCGGCTCGCGAGCACGTCGCTGCTCGAGTGCCTGACGAGCGCGAAGTTCACGGCCCGCGCGGATGCGGAGGAGATGGCGCGCGGCGGGTTTCGCCTGCCGCCGCCGCGCGAGTGGGAAGGGAAGGCGCGGCAGGCGGATCTGGTGCTCGTGCGGCAGGACATGCTGCAGATCCAGCACACGATGTGGAACTATGCGGGCGTGATCCGGTCGCCGCGCCGGCTGACCCGCGCGCGGCGGATCCTGCTGGAGTTGCGCGAGGAGATTCAGAGTTTTTATCGCGACTGCCGGCTGTCGCGCGAATTGATCGAGCTGCGCAACGCGGTGCAGACGGCCTTGCTCGTCGTGCACGCGGCGGCGCTCAATCCGCGCAGCCGCGGCTGCCACTACGTGGTCGAGGAGGAGTAGCGCGAAACGGACGCCTTGGAAAGACGTCCCTACCCTCCGGGGGTGACTTTGGCCTTGGCAGCGAAGCGTTTCAATTCGCGCACGAACGTCTTCGCCCCACCCTGCATGTACCCGGTGCGGCCGAGCTCGCGGCCCTTTTCGTCGATGAGGATGATAGTCGGGTAACCGGTCACGCCGAACTTTTCGGCCAGTTCCGCGTTCTGGCGTTTCTCCCCGGCGGATTGCGGCTTGGCGCGGGGAAAGTCGAGCTCGAGGAGAACGAGATGCGCGCGGGCGTAGTCGAGGAAGGGTTGTTGCACGAGGATCTCGTCGTGCAGCCGGTGGCACCAGATGCACCAATCGGAACCGGTGAAATCGAGCAGGACGGCCTTGTGTTCGGCGGCGGCCTGCTTGAGCGCGCCGGCGTAGTCGATCAGCCAGGCGGGGTCGGCGGAAAAGTTTTCGAGGCGAGGCGGTTCGGGCGCCGCGGTTTCGGCCACGGCCGGATGGAGCGGCAGACAGAGTGAAGCGACGATGATCGGGAAGGCGCGGGAGGTCATGGGGCGGAATGGGTCGAAGGCGATTTGGCGTCGGAACCGGACAAATTGAACTGAATGGTCTGCCTCAGGGACGTGGCCACCGGCTGACCGTCCTTGAGCGCCGGCGCGAACCGCCACTGGCGGATCGCACTTTCGGCGGCGCGGGCAAAATACGGATGCGTGCTGCTCGGGCAGGTGACATCCCGGGCGTGGCCGGACTGATCGACGACGAACGCGACCTCAGCGGAGCCTTCGATCCCGGCGGAGCGAAGATCCACCGGATAAGACGGCGGCATCCGATAGACCACGGCCACGGGAGTGTCGCCGGAGCGCGGGCCGAGCCGGGCGATTCGTTCGGCGATTTCGGATTCGCGGGGCGGCGGGTGACAGAGGGAGGACAAGTAATGTTCGGCGCCCTCGCGTTGCCGCGCGGTGAGCGACGAGGTTTGCAGCGCGATTTGGTCGTATTTTCGGGCGGCGTCGGGGTCGAGTTCTTCGCCGATGCCGGTCATGGCGCGATAGGCGACGAGACGGGCGGCTTCATTGTCGCCGCCGTCAGCGAGGTGGCGCAGGAGATCGCGGGCCTGCTGTCGCGCCGCGGGCGAGTCCGCCGCGATGCTGTCGATCGCCGCCAGCATGCGCGTGCTGTCGGCGGGCGAGTCGGCGGCGGCGGCACGGGCCATCGAGCGGGCGAGCGTGAGATCGTAGGGCATGCCCCAGCCGAGAAAGGCGTGTGTGGCCAGCGCGATGAACGATTGCGGGCGCGCCGATTGCTGCATGCGATTGAGCAGTGACTTCATGTCGGCGGCAGTCGTCGGATTCGGCGGCAGGTGCTCCATGATCATCAGGCACACTTCGGGAAGCGCGCCTTTCATG
>DASZPP010000258.1:0-9712 GCA_035549975.1 Opitutus sp. | reverse complement strand
ACACCCCGCCCTGCAGCCCAGTTGCGGGATGATCTCGAGAAAATAGCTGCGCGGGATGATCACCCGCTCGTCGACGTAAAACCGATTTTCGCCGAGCCACGCCTCGTGCGTCAGATACGCCGCCGGCACGCGCTCGATCGCCCGGCGTCGCAGCACGGCCTTCACCTTCGTGCGCTCGCTCGCCGTCAATTTCTTCGCGAGCACGCGCGCATCGCTGTCGAGCGACAGCCCGAGCGTGCGGAGCAGCAGGTAGAGCGCCTCGTCATGCGCATTCGTCGCCACCTGGCCCAGCGCGAGCTTTTCGCGGGCGTAAAGCTTCTCCGCCCACCCCAGCCACTCGCCCAGTGTCGCGGGCGATCCGCTGGCGCCAAGGTTTCTATTTTCTGCGCTCAAATCCGTGAAGATCGGACCATTCGAGTTTTCCGCCGCAGATCACCCCGATAAACACGGACTCCAGACAGTTTTTATCTGTACCCATCTGTGGCATCCGTGGCAAAGATCCTAGCTCTTCGGCGGCTCTTCCAGCACGTGCTCGTGGTTGAAGATGTGCTCGGGGCAGTAGCACTGGTCGCCCGCGCACTTCGAGCAGTAGCGAAAATCCATTTCCGGATTCGTCAGGTCGGTCTTGCCGCAGACGTGGCAGCGATGCCGCGGCTCCGGATGCTTCTCCTGCTCGATCCGCCGCGCCTGCGTCGCCATCGACCGGCGGCGGTAACGCATCGTGTTCACGATGTCGCGGCCGAAGAAGAGCAGGAAGTTTCCCACCGACGCGAGCACTTGCAGCCGCGTCGACCAGCCGCCGGTCACGAGTTGATAGCCATAAAAAATCCAGGTCAGCAGCGCGATCCACTTCACCTTCAGCGGCAGGATGAAAAACAGCGAGAGCTCGAAGTCCGGGTTCAGCCAGGCAAACGCGAGAAACACCGAGCCGCCGATGAACGCATTCGTCACCGGCGAAAACGGCGTCACGAACGCCGCAGCAATCGTCAGTCCGCAGCCGACGAGCAGGAAGACATTGTAACGAAACGCGCCCCAGTAGCCCTCGAGCGCGTTGCCCATCAGGAAAAAAATCCACCAGGCGAACGGAAGAAACACCAGGCTCAGCATCGACCCGAAGTTCACCGGCGGCGGGAAAAACAGGAACGTCAGCAGCCGCCACGGCTCGCCGTGCGTTACGAGGACCGGCACGAGCACGAACTTCCGCAGGTCGAGCAGCCCGAGCATCGCCGACAGCGTGACGAACACCTGCCCGATGATCAGGTAAAGCGTGGCATGGGTCAGGGCGAAGCGGCCAAGGCGTCGTTCGAGAAAATCCAGCATGATTGATGACAGTGGCAGTTACGGTCTAGCGCCAGCCAGCAGGGGCGGGTCTCCGACCCGCTCGCGGGGAATGCCCGGCGGATCGAAGATCCGCCCTACTCGCAACGCGCCTTACTTCTCTCCGGTCGGCGCGAGTTGCGCAACCAGCTTTTCCTTCTGCTTCTGCAGCTCCGGCACCGTCACGCTGGCCAGCACGACCCGCGCGTGATCGAGCTTGCCCTGCTTGATCAGGATGTTCGCCGCATGCAGCCGCATCGTCTCCCGCTCGATCGGCGTCGGCGCCTTCTCCTCCAGCTTCGCCCACTGCTTCAGCGCCTCGTCCCAGTCCGGCACCTCCATGTCGTAGAACGACTCGGCATACCGATACTGGAATTCGAACTGGTCCGGCGCCAGCTCCGCCGCCCGCTTGAACGCCTCGTGGATCGCGTGGTCGATCGCGTCCTTCTTCCACTCGCCCGACTTCAGGAAATCGTCGCGCGCCTCGTAGAGCAGCGTGCCCAGCTGGTAGTGATAAAGGGCCTCGTTCGGCGCGAGCTTGATCGCCGCCATGAAATACTCGGCCGCCTCGAGCGGCTTGCCCTCCTCCGCGAGATAATTGCCGATCTGGTTTTTCACCAGCGGCTGGTTCGGATCGAGCTGGTTGGCCTTCATCAGCATCGTGATCGACTCGCGCCGCTGGTCGAGCTTGCTGAGCAGGTAGCCGTAGGCCGCGTAGCCGCGCGCGAACTCCGGGTTCGACCGCAGCAACTGCTCGTAACCCCGGCACACCGACTCCATCTGCGTCTGGAAGCCGCTTTGGTCGAGCTTGTCGCCGGACTTCGCCGCATCCGCCATCAGCTCCTTCTGCCGCTCCACGAGCTGGCGCAGCGTCCGTTCCGCAAACGTCTCGGTCTCCTCCGCGCGCAACGAGACGATTCCCGCGAGCAGGAACGCCGCCATCGCCCGCGCCACCGCTCCCGTCCGGCCCGCCGCCCGCCGCGCCGCCGTCAACCGGTTCGCCACCGGCCGGATCACCGTGCGCGCGCCGTCCGCCGGAACGGTCAGAAACACGACGCGCCGCCCCGCCGGCCAGACCAGCGCGGTGGCATCTTCGAAAAACGACAGGGTGGAAAACAGCACCATGTGAGAACCGGGTGCGACATGCTCACCCGCCAAAGGTGCCGCCGCAAACTTTCCCGCGCGCAAGTCGTTCCGCCCAATGGAGCCGCCGCGCCCCGCCGCGCCAGCGTTTGCATCCGCCATTCCCCGCCCAAATTTCCCACCCGTGCCACCCCTTCAACCCAAAATCCAAGACTCCAAACCCAAAACCGCCGGCGGCGCGGCACCGCCACCGCACCGCGGCGCCGCGATCAACCCGCCCAACCGCTTCGAGCGCCTCCACGTCGAGCCCTCCGTCTGGGACGACCCTGACAGCCCGTCCGAGGAACGCCCGCTCCCGCGCACGCAGTTCTTCATCGACGCCACCGAATCGCTCCTCACGAAAAACGACAGCCCCGACGTCGGCTTCACCTGGGGCCTGAATTGCTACCGCGGCTGCGAACACGGCTGTGCCTACTGTTTCGCCCGGCCGTTCCACGAATATCTCGGCTGGAGCAGCGGCCTCGATTTCGAATCGAAAATCCTCGTGAAGCTCCGCGCGCCCGAACTGCTCCGCCGCGAGCTGGCCTCGCCGAAATGGACCCCGCACCCGATCGGCATGAGCGGCGTCACCGACTGCTACCAGCCCGCCGAACGCCATTTCCGCCTCACCCGCCAGTGCCTCGAAATCTGCGCCGACGCCCGCCAGCCGATCCTCATCATCACGAAAAACGCGCTCGTCACCCGCGACCTCGACGTCCTCCGCGAACTCGCGCGTTTCGACTGCACCAGCGTCAACGTCTCCGTCACCACGCTCGACACCGAGCTCGGCGGCGCCCTCGAGCCGCGCGCCTCGCGGCCCGCCGCCCGGCTTCGCGCCATTTCCGAACTGAGCGCCGCCGGCATTCCGGTGAACGTCCTCGTCGCGCCCGTCATCCCCGGCCTCACCGACCACGAGGTCCCCGCGATCCTCGACGCCGTCGCCGCGGCCGGCGCGAGGAGCGCCAGCTACGTCCTCCTGCGCCTGCCCTACGCGGTGAAGGATATTTTCACGCGCTGGCTCGATGACCATGCGCCCACGAAAAAAGCCCGCGTCCTCGACCGCCTCCGCACGCTCCACGATGGCCAGCTCTACGACAGCACCTGGGGCGAACGCATGCGCGGCCACGGCATCTTCGCCGAGCAGCTCGACCGGCTCTTCAACGTCTCCCTCCGCCGCGCCGGCCTGAATCAAAACCATTTCGATCTCTCCACCGCGCACTTCCGCCGCCCCCGCGGCGCGCAGATGGATCTGTTCCAGTAGCGCGGCTCGTCCTTGGAGTGCGGCGGCGCGACGCCGCTTTTTGTGAGGGACCGGCTCGACGGTCCCGTCGCGCGCCAAGCCGCCCGGGCCAAAGCGGCGTCAAGCCGCCGCACTCCAAACGCCCGGTGGCACGGGATTTTCAGCCCACGGCCGCGCGTTGCTCACCAGCACGGGCTGAAGCGCCGCGCTACCTGATCACCAGCTTGCTCACGCCCCAGGCCTCGCTTGCATTTCTCCCATGCCGCCCATCCGCGTGATCGGCCTCGATGCCGACGACACCCTCTGGCACAACGAGAGCATCTTCGAAGGCGTCCACGAACGCTACCGCGCCTTGCTCGCCCGATACCACGATGCCGCCACCGTCGACCGCACGCTCCTCGCCACCGAGCTCCGCAACCTCGACCTCTACGGCTACGGCATCAAGAGCTTCATGCTCTCCGCCGTGGAAACCGCCATCGATCTCACGCGCGGCGAAATCAGCGCCGCGGAAATCCGCTCCATCCTCGAGCTCGGCCGCGGCATGCTCGCCCATGCCGTCGAGCTCCTCGACGGCGCCGCCGAAACCGTCGCCGCTCTCGCGAAGACGCACCCATTGATCCTCATCACGAAAGGCGACCTCCGCGACCAGCAGCGCAAGCTCGGGAAATCCGGCCTCGCCCCGCACTTCGCGCACATCGAAGTCGTCGCCGAAAAAAACGCCGGCGTTTACGAGGACATTCTCCGCCGCCACGGTATCGCGCCGGCCGACTTCCTGATGGTCGGCAACTCGATGAAATCCGACATCCTGCCCGTCCTCGCGCTCGGCGGGTCGGCGGCGCACGTGCCTTATCACCTGCAATGGGTGGAGGACCACACGCTGGAGACGCCGGACGCACCCGGCCGCTTCTTCGAGCTGCGAAACATCCGCGAACTGACCTCGCTGATCGCTCCTCCGCCGTGACGACGGCATTTCCCACCCGTCGATTTTTTCTGCCCGGCGCTTTTTCAGCCGGTGCGGCCGGACCGCCGCCGTCATTTCTTCCCACGAATTCCTCCAAACCGGCTCGGCCCCACTTCCGCCGGCCGCGACCAGTCCCTTCGTTTTCCGGTTGTGGCAACGGCATCACGCCCGCCACTCTCGTCGCCTCGTGAGCCTGCTCGACCGCTACATCTTCCGCAGCGTTCTTTTCACCTGCGCGGCGGCCGTGGCGCTCTTCACGTTTGTCCTGACGTTTGGGAATGTGATTAAGGATCTGCTAGCCCACGTTTTGGCTGGGCAGTTGCCGTTCTGGACAGTCGTTCGACTGGTAACGCTTTGGGTGCCTTCGATGATCATCTACGCGTTACCGATGGGTATTCTGACGGGCGTACTCCTTACACTCGGCCGACTATCGGCGGATACCGAAATCACGGCGATGCGCGCCTCGGGCATCAGTTTGAGGCGAATTGCCCGCCCCATACTCTTACTCGCCAGCCTCGGGACCGCACTGGGAATCTACTTCAATTTCGAATCTATGCCCCAGGCCCGCGTAACCTATGAACGTGAGTTTGCTGCGGCGATTCAGGCCAATCCTCTTGGCATAATTATACCGAAAACGTTCATCCGCGATTTCCCGGGTCGCGTAATCTATGTTCGTGAAAAGCACGGCGGCTTGCTCCGTAACATCTGGTATTGGGAGTTGGACAATCAGCGGCGTGTCATTCGAGTCGTGCGCGCGGAATCGGGACACATCGACTACGATCAGGACGATAACGAATTTATCCTTACGCTTAGCCACGTGACGGCCGAGTCGCGCGACGACAAGAATCCGGAGGACTTCACGAAGTCTCCACTTGTCGGCACGTTCGAGCAATCCGCGCCCATCCATCTCTCGCTCGAACGCTTTTTCGGCCGCGCCAGCCACATCCGAGTAAAACAGGAATGGCTGACTTATTCAGAAATTCAGCATGAACGCGCCAAATTGGCCGCTCAGCCCATGCCAAGTGATCCCTCCAGGGCAAAACAGCAGGCGCGTGAACAGATGACTCTGGAGTTGGTTTATCAGGACAAATTCAACACGGCACTGGCCGTGCTTTCCATGGCTCTGATCGGCATCCCACTCGGCATCAGGGTTTCAAGGCGTGAAAGCTTCGCCAACCTGGCTGTCGCCATCGCGCTCGCCATCGCCTACTATCTTCTGATCGTCGCGGTAAAGATGCTCGACCGCCATCCCGAATACCGACCCGACCTGCTGCTCTGGGTGCCGAACCTCCTCCTCATCGCCGGCGGCCTGTGGCTGCTGTTGCGGGTCGACAAGAAGTAGCCGGGCACGCGGTTCGAGGCGGCACGCCCCGTGTCGTCGGCTCCCTACTCCTGCACCGCCACCAATCCCGACCGCCCGTCGATCTCCGCCAGCGCCTGCTCGGCGGCCGGGATCGCGGCGCGATTGGCCAGCAGTTCCTTCGCCAGCTCGTCCAGCCGCACGAACTCGATCCCGATTTTCTTCGCCGCATCGAGCAACTCGCGAAACAGCGCCCGCCGGCCCATGCCCTCGATCTCCGCGTGCAGCGTGAACACGTTCGGCGCGTCGTCGCGCAGCAGCGAAAGATAGTGATCGACGATGTGGTCGTCCGGAAATTCCGGCCGGCCGAGCAGCTCATCGAACGTCGGCAGCGTGCTCGGGATCTCCAGCGTCCTGAACACCCGCCCGCCGATCCGCGGGAAAAACGGCGCCCGCCCGCGCGTGTCGCTCGAATAAAGCAGCTCCGCCTCGTCGTAAACCTCGCGGCTGCGCGCGTTGCTCTGCCAGCCCGCCGCGCCGGCGGTGCGCGCCTCGAATCCGAAGATCCGCAAAAACTCCGCGCGCGCCGCGATGAACTCCGTGCGCACGTCCTCCAGCGACATCTTCTGCACGTAATCCTGCCAGCGGTAGTGATTGTAACAGTGGATGCCGCACTCGAAGCCCGCGTCGCGCACCGCCCGCATTGCCGCCGTGTTCCGCCGGCCGATGTGCGGCGCCGGCAGCAGCGTGCCGTTCAGCAGCGTGCGCACGCCGTAGAGCTGCACCACGCTCGTGCGCGACACTTTCTTGAAAAACCCCGGCCGGAAAACCCGCGTGATCGCCCGCCCCGTCTGGTCCGGCCCGAGCGAAAACAAGAAACACGCCGGCACCTCGAACTCACGGAAGTCCGCCACCAGGTTCGGCACGCCTTCGCGCGTCCCGCGATCGGTGTCGACGTCGACTTTCAGCGCAAGGCGGATCATCGGAAAGACCAGGGACCAAAGACCAGGGACCAGGGACTGAAAGGACTCCCCGCTTGAGGCATTTGGGCGGTTCGGGTCCTTGGTCCCTGGTCCCTGGTCCTTGGTCCTTTCACTCCAGCTTGTACCCCTTCTGCGCGAGGTGGTAATCGAGCGTCCGCTTGATCGCCTGCTTCAGGTTCACCTTCGGCGACCAACCCAGCCGCCGCTTCACGTTCGCGATCGAGGGCACGCGCCGCTGGATGTCCTGGTAATACTTGCCGAAATATTTCCCCGACGGCACCACGACCGTCTTCGCCGCCTTCACGTGCTCGGCGTAGTCGGGATAGTCGCGAAACGCCGCGATGATCAGCTTCGCCAGCTCGGCCACGCTCACGTCGTTTCGCGGGTTGCCGAGATTGAAAATCTGCCGCGACGCCCCGCCGTTCCTGTTCTCGATGATCCGCAGCAGCGCATCGATGCCGTCGTCGATGAACGTGAAGGACCGCCCCTGCTTCCCGCCGTCCACGAGCTGGAGCGGTTTCTTGAAGATCACGTTCGAGATGAACTGCGTGAACAGCCGCGAGCTGCCTTCCTTCGGCTCGAACACGTCGTCGAGCTTCGGCCCGATCCAGTTGAACGGCCGGAACAGCGTGTAGTCCACGCCGTCGCGCACGCCATAAGCGTAGATCACGCGGTCGAGGAGCTGCTTCGAGCACGCGTAAATCCAGCGCTGCCGCTCGATCGGCCCGTAGACCAGCGGGCTCGTCGCCTCGTCGAGCTTCGGGTCCGGGCACATGCCGTAAACCTCCGACGTGGACGGAAAGATGATCCGCTTCCTGTATTTCGCGCACTGCCGCACGACCGCGAGGTTCGCCTCGAAGTCGAGCTCGAACACCCGCAGCGGATCCTTCACGTATTGGATCGGGTTCGCGATCGCGACGAGCGGGATCACCACGTCGCATTTCTTCACGTGGTATTCGATATACTCGCGGTTGATGGTGATGTCGCCCTCGACGAACTTGAAACGCGGGTCGCCGAGCGAGTCCTCCAGCTTGTGGCTGCCGATGTCCATGCCAAAGACCTCCCAGTCCTTCTGGTCGAGGATCGCCCGCGTGAGCGAGCTGCCGATGAAGCCGTTGACGCCAAGAATCAGAACCTTGAGGGGCATCGCGGCAGAAAGGCCGAAAAGCGCCGGGACTGAAAGGCTGAACTGCGAATGTAGGGCGGGGTCTCCCCACCTACAACCTCTGTCCGACGCCCAGTTCCGCCGCTGCCGCACCCCGCCATTCAACCTTCGTCAACTCGATTGCCCCATCGCCTGTCGCGACCACCAGCGGCGCCACCGACAGCACCTCACCCGGCTGCCCGCGCCGCCCTCGCGTCGCCGGCGACTCCGGCTCCGCCCACCACACCATCAGCCGCGCCGCGCTCGGAGTAGCGCAGGCGTCCCCGCCGGCCGTCTTTTCCGATGCAGGCGGAACGCCTGCGCTACCTCCCGTCCCGCCCACCTCCGTGAACGCGCCCGGATAAGGATCCGTGACCGCGCGAACCAAATTGAAAATCTGCCGCGAGGTCTGCGTCCAATCGATCCGCCCGTCCTCCGGCTTCCGCCCGCCGAAATACGTCGCCTGCGCCTCGTCCTGCGGCGTCTCCCTCGCCGTGCCCGCGAGCAAGGCATCGATCTGCCGCGCCAGCACGCGCCGCGCGCAGGGCAGCACTTTCCGAAACGCCTGCTCCGCCGTATCGCGCGGCCCAAGTTCCACGCCGTCCTGGTCGACGATCGCGCCGGCGTCCGCGCTTTTCACCATCCGGTGCAGCGTCATCCCGATCCGTGATTCACCGTGCAGCACCGCCCAGTTGATCGGCGCGCGCCCGCGATATTTCGGAAGCAGTGAACCGTGCAGGTTCCACGCGCCGAGCCGCGGCAGCGCGAGGATTTTCGTCCCGATCATGTTTCGGTAATAGACCGAGAGGATCAACTCCGGCTGCAGCGCGGCGATCTGCTCCCGCCACTCGGGATTGTTCACCGACTCCGGCGTGTGCACGGGGATTCCGCGCTCGCGCGCCGCGACCGCGGGCGTCTTGAACCAGATTTTCTCGTGCGGGTTGTCCCCGTGCGTGATCAGCGCGATGACATTATCCCCGCGTTCCAGCAGCAGCGACAAACACTCGTAGCCCACCTCGCTGTAGCCGAAGAAAAGAATCCGTGATCCGGGCATGATCGAAAGTCGCGCGGTGCCTCAGCCCGCACCGCTACTGCGCTTTTGTCTCCAGCATCTCCCGCACCCGATACCGCTGCCGCGCCCGCACGACCTGGTAGGTCCGGCCGACATATTCCCCGATCAATCCGATCCCGACCATCGCCACGCTCAGCAGGAAGAACATGATGCCAAACAGGGTGAAGACGCCATTCGTATTGTCGTTCAGGAAAATTCTCATGTAGGCGAGCACGAGCACCAGCAGCAAACTCCCCGCCGCGCACAGCATCGCGAACATCGTGAAATACTGCAGCGGCGCCAGCGAGAAGCCGGTGATCAGGTCGAAGTTCAGCCGGATCAGCTTGTAGACGGAATAGTTCGACACGCCCGCGTGCCGCTCCTCGTGCTTCACGCCGACTTCCGCCGGATTGCCCGAAAAACTATACGCCAGCGCCGGGATGAACGTGTTGATCGCCCCGCTCCGCACGATCGCATCCACAATCGGCCGCCGGTAGGCGCGCAACATGCAGCCCTGGTCGGTCATCTCGATGTTCGTCGTTTTCCGGCGCACGAAATTGACGAGCTTCGAGGCGTAGGTGCGGAAGAACGAAT
>DASZPP010000257.1:0-2974 GCA_035549975.1 Opitutus sp. | reverse complement strand
TTTGTGGGTTTTGTGTCCGGCAGCCGCCGGCTCCCGGTCATGGCGGTGGTTGGCGCACTTTTGGTCACCGCCTTGTTGCACAACGGCAAGTCGTCCATGCGCGCGCGCTACTGGCAGGTCGACGGCGAGCACATCCAGCCGGGACTCGCGGATCTTCCGTCCTTTTTCAGCGACTGGGTTCAAGCCGGCCTGAAAACCAGCTCGGGCGACGAATCGGAACTCGACCTCACGTCGAAGCTCGTCGAGCGCACGTCGCTCATGCACATCCTCTGCCTCGTGGTCGCCCGGAGCCCGGCGCCGCTGCCCTTCCTCGGCGGGGAAACCTACGCCGACATTCCGGGCCAGTTTGTGCCCCGCTTCCTTTGGCCCGGCAAACCGGTCGGCCACATCAGCACCTATACGCTTTCAATCTACTACGGGTTGCAGCGCGCCGAGGACACCGCCAAGACGACGATCGGCTTCGGCATGGTAGCCGAGGCTTACGCCAACTTCGGCCTGATCGGCGTGGGCGTTCTCGGCTGCGCGCTCGGCATCTTCTACAAGAAAATCCAGACGCTGGCCCGCGACAGCCCGTTGCTCTCCTACATCGGCCTTTTTGAAATCGTCCTCATGGCCTGGTCGTTTCAAACCGAGGCGCCGCTCAGCATGTGGCTCAGCTCGATGTTTCAGGCCTGCGTCGCGGTCATGGGCATTCCCTTTGTGCTTCGCAATGTCCTCGGGATGGACTGAGCGTCCCGCCGCCGGCTCCATTCGCGTTTGCCCCCCATGACCGCATCTCCCCTCGGTCGCCGGCTGGCGGTGGTGCTCTCGCACCCCAACCAATATTACAGCCCGTGGTTTCGGTGGCTGTCCGCGCATCACGACCTGACGCTCCGGGTTTTTTATTTGTGGGACTCGGGCGTCCAGCCGACTCGCGATCCTCAATTCGCCGCCACCTTCGCGTGGGACGTCGACCTGCTCTCCGGCTACGAGAGCGAATTCGTCCCCAACGCCGCCCGTTCGCCGTCTTCGTTCCATTTTCGCGGCCTCTACAACCCGCAGCTCCGCCCGCGCCTCGGGGCCTGGCGGCCCGACGCGATCCTCCTCTTCGGCTACGCCTACGCCACGCACCT
The DNA here is from genome assembly GCA_035549975.1 of Opitutus sp. Classification (GTDB taxonomy): domain Bacteria; phylum Verrucomicrobiota; class Verrucomicrobiia; order Opitutales; family Opitutaceae; genus Opitutus. Next base: position 1,862 of record DASZPP010000257.1, on the reverse strand, counting down.
GATGCTCGTCGCCTGGGCGCGGCTGCACCGGATCCCACTGCTGTTTCGCGGCGATTCGCATTTTCTCGGCCGTCCGGTGCCGCCGCTGCGCATCCGGCTCGCGCTGCGGCTGCTCTACGCGCAGTTCGGCGCGATCACGTTCGTCGGCGCCGCCAACCGCGACTATTTCCGCACGCTCGGCGTGCCCGACCGCCGGCTGTTCTTCGCTCCGCACGCCGTTGACCAATCGCTCTTCGATCCCGCTCGCCCCGAACCGCGTATCGCCGCGGACCGTCTCCGCGCTCAACTCGGACTCGCGCCCGCGACGAAGGTGGTCCTCTTCGCGGGAAAATTCTCGGCCGCCAAGCAACCCCGCGAGTTGCTGGAGGCGTTTCTCGCGCTGCGCCCGCGCCAGGCGGCACTGGTCTTCGCCGGCGACGGCGGGGAAAAATCCGCGCTGCTCGATCTGGCCCGCACCGCCCCGGCCGGCTCGGTGCATTTCCTTCCGTTCGCCAACCAGAGCGAAATGCCGTCGCGCTACCTCCTCGGCGACATCTTCGCGCTGCCCTCGCGCGGCCTCTACGAAACCTGGGGCCTCGCCGTGAACGAGGCCATGCACATGGGCGTGCCGGCGCTCGTCAGCGACCGCGTCGGGTGTCAGCGCGATCTGGTCAGCGACCATGAAACCGGCTGGGTGTTTCGCGCCGGGGATCCCACGCACCTGCGCGACCGTCTCGCCGCCGCGCTCGCCGCCGATCTCCCGGCGTTCAAGCCCCGCGTCGCCGCACGCATCGCCGGCTACACCTACGCGCAGGCGTCGGCCGGTTTGCTGGACGCGCTCGAATTCGCGCCCCCCGGCTTTCAGCGTTGAAGCGCGTCGCCCTCTCCGCTCGTAATCTGGTCCGATGACCAACGAACCGCCTTATCTCGGCCAGGGCTGCGTCACGCCCGATCCGCGGCGCGAGGTGCTGTTGCGCTGGTTGTGGGCGCTCGTGCAGGCCACCGTCTTCCGCTGGAGCCCGCGGCCGTGGCATGGTTTCCGCACGCGCCTCCTCCGTTGGTTCGGCGCGGACGTGCCTTCGCCCTCGCAGGTGGTCGTCTTTCCGACGGCGCGCATCACTTATCCCTGGCGGTTGCGACTCGAGCCGCGCTCGATGGTCGGCCGCCACGTGATCCTCTACAACCTCGGCCGCATCACGCTGCGCCGCGGTGCGAATCTCAGCCAAAACTGCCACCTCTGCGCCGGCACGCACGACTTCATGCGCTGGGACATGCCGCTCGTCACCGCACCGATCGTGATCGGCGAAAACGCGTGGCTCGGCGCCGATGTCTTCGTCGGCCCGGGCGTCACCATCGGCGAACTCTGCGTGGTCGGCGCCCGCTCCGTCGTCGTCCGCGATTTGCCGCCCCGGAAAATCTGCGTCGGCCAGCCGTGCCGTCCGATCAAGGACCGCGCCGACCCACGATGACGAAACCCGGGCCAGCCACGCCCAAGGCCGCCTTCGTCCTGTGGGCGCTCGTGTTCGCCTTGCTGTGCTGGCCGCTGATTTTCCTTTCGCACCCGAGCAACTACGAGGGGGACGAAAAGGAATACTACCTGCCCGCGATCGAGGCGATGCGCGCGCACTGGCCGCAGATGGACTTGCGGGCCGACAGCCTCTCCGCGACGGCGCCGGGCTACGCCTATGTGCTGGCGACCGCGTCCCGTGTCGTCGGCGATTCGGTGCTCGCGATGCGAATGCTGAACTGGGTCGTGAGCCTCGCGGTGTTGTTTCTGCTCTGGCTGGTCCTGCAAGACACGCGCTGCCGTCCGCTCACGCTCGCGCTCGCGCCGCTCGCGCTTTCGAATTTTTTCATCAAATCCGCCTCCTGGGTTGTCACCG
>DASZPP010000256.1:0-7090 GCA_035549975.1 Opitutus sp. | reverse complement strand
AGTTCGTTGTCGAAGGCCGCGAGGCCGAAAGTGAACGCCGACGCATGATTGTAGGGCGGGGTCTCCCGGCCCCGCCGTCCAGCCGCGTCGCCTCCTCCCGGCGTGGTCGGGAAACCCCGCCCTACATCGATCGTGGCGCCGATCTCGCCGGTGGTGACGGTTTCGGTGCGGAGGTCGGGGTTCGCATCCGTGATCACGTTGCCCACGCGGAACGGCCGGTAGAGCTCGTTGAGCGTGGGGCGGCGAAACGCGTGCTGGCCGCTCACGTGCAGGCGCAGGTGACGGTTCGCCGGCCAGACAACGCCGGCGCTGGGACTGAGCGTCGTGCCGTCGTGATCGGGATACTCGGTGTCGCCCGCCGGTGCGCCGAGGAGGAAATCGCGGCGATGGCCGTTGCTTTCCCACCAGCCGTCGGCGCGCAGGCCCGCGGTGAGACGCGCCTCGCCCGCGAGCGCCCGGCTGTGCTCGAGGAAGGCGCCGGCGATCGTCTGGTGCCCGCCGGCGAAACGCCGGCGCGTGAAGGCGCCGCTGACGTAGGCGGAGTCCTCGCGCGTCTCGCCGCGGACGTCGCGCGCGTCGACGCCGAAACTCGTGTGCGAGCCGTCCGCCGCGCTCCATTCGCCGACCCACGCGGCGCCGAGCGCGGTGGAGGGCACGGCGAACTGGTTGCTCGCGGGCGTCTCGGCGGTGCGCGTGGCGTTCACGGAGCTGAACGTGCTCGAGTAGCTCTCGGCCTCCGCGTAGGCGGTCGCATTCCAGCGGAACGCCGCGGACGGCTGCGCATCGAGGGCGACGGAGGCGAGCGTCCCGTCGGTGGCGTTGACCTGGTAAGGAGTGCCGTTGCCGCGATCCTCGGCGAAGCGACGGACGGTGACGGTGGCGGTGACATCGGGGCCGAGCGGCTGGCGCCAGCGCGCGGTGGCCCAGCGCGCGCGGCTGCTGGCCGGGCGGTCGATCGAGCCGCGGTCCTCCGGCGCGACGACATAAAAACCGTCGGTCGAAAAATATCGGCCGAGCACCTGTACGCTGCCGCGCCCGACCGGCTCGGTCGCCTGCAACTCGACGTCGTGCGTCCCGAAGCTGCCCGTGCGGGCGGCGAGCCGCTCGCGTTCGCCGAGCGCGGGCTCGGTGAAAAGCTGGATCGCGCCGCCGAGCGCGGCATCGCCCCACGCGGTGCCGCCGCCGCCGGGCACGAGCTCGATGCGCGCGAGCGATTCGCGCGGCACCAGGCTCCACAGCACCCAGCCGCCGAACGGATCATTGAGCGGCACGCCGTCGAGCAGCACGAGCGAACGGCTCGCGCCGCTCGGGCCGAGGCCGCGGAGCGAAACGCCCTGCGTCGTCGGATTCGCGACCAGGCTATCGGACCGTCGAAAAAGGCTGAACGCCGGAAAATCGCGGAGCGCGCCGTCGACGCTCGCGTTCGGCGCCGCGCGCAGGTCGTCACCCGACAGCACGAGATGCGAAAACGGAACGGCTCCGGCCGCCTCGGTCGTGCGCGTGGCGGTGACGAACACCGGCGACAGCGTCACCGTTTGCGCGCGCCCCCCGCCACCAAGCGCCGCTCCAGCCGCCGCGAGGCGCACCAGTGCAAGTGTCACGTAATACGTGACGCTTTTTCTGCCGACCGGCTTGGAGGTGTCACGTAATACGTGACACTGGAATGGCTGAACGGGGCCGGCAGCGGCGGGACGGGCGGGTGCGGCGGGACGGGAGAAGCGGGCGGGGCGACGGCGCTCGGCGATGACGGGCATCCCGCGAAGGTTGCCGGCGCCGGCGATCCTGCAACGTTTCAGTGGGTGATAAGAGCGACCGGCCCGGCCTGGTTTGCCGGGTCGGGCGAGGGGCGAAAGAAGCCGGGCCGCGGCGGAACCAGCGTGACGGAAGCAATACTATGAAAGCCGTTTCCAGCGGCAACTCGGCGCAAACGAACATTGCGCGCGGTTGGCGCGATCCCTACCAGCATGAGCATGTCTGCACCCGTTCCGCTGATTTCGCACGTGCTGCATGTCGGCTCCGATCCGGCCTTCGGCGCGAAAGTGGAATCGGCGGCGCGCGCGATCGGCGCGGACGTTGTTTGCCCGAGGGTCGCGACCCTCGACGAGGCGCTCGCGCGGCCGGTCGCGCTGCGGGAGGTGGTCGTGCTGTCCGAACCGGCGGCCGGATCGCGGGAACGCGCGCTCGACGCGGTTGACGCCGGTGGATTGCCGCGCTGGGGCGTCGCCGTCGGGCGGCCGGACGATGCGCCGGACACGATCGCCCGGCTGATCGCGGCGGCGGCACGCGAGCACGAGCTCCGGTGGGAAAACGCGCGACTGCGCGGCGATCTCGCGACGATCGGCGTGCGGGTCACCCACGACCTGCGCACGCCGCTCGGCGGCGTGCTGACGACCACGGAGATGCTGCGCGAGGTGCTCGGCGACGACGCGCCGAAGGATGTCCCGCTCGTGCAGCCGATCATCGAATCGACGGAATCGCTGGTGGAGTTGATCCAGCGCGTGAGTTTTTTTGTGAAGGCGAACGCGGCGCGGGAGCCGCTGCAGGCGTTGAACCTCGCGACGCCCTTCTGGAATGCGTTCCAGCATCTCGAGGCGCGGATCGCGAAGGCCGGCGCGGCGCTCGCCCAGCCGAAGGACTGGCCCGAGGCGCGCGGCCACGCGGGCTGGATCGAGGTCGTGTGGCGGAATCTCGTCGCGAACGCGTTGAAACACGGCGGCGCCGCCGTGCGGATGGAGGCGGGCTGGGAGCGCAGCGGTCCGGAGGTGCGCTGCTGGCTGCGCGACCGCGGCTCGATTGCCCCGGAGAAGCGCGGCGCGCTGTTCTTCCCCTTCGAGCGGCTGCACGAACCGGGCGCACCGCGCGGGCTGGGGCTGCCGATCGCGCGCCGGCTGGTCGAGCTGCAGGGTGGCCGTTGCGGCTACGAGGCGCGGGCGAACGGCTCGGAATTTTGGTTCACGTTGCCCGCGGCCGGCGCGGTCTCCGCTTCCGGCTGACGGGACGGTTTGGCGCCAGACCATGACTTCAACGCGAGCGACCGGAATTCTCTGCCTTCTCACCGTGCTGGCAGCCGGGCGGCCGGCCGCCGAGGCGCAGACGCTGGTGGCGAGCGTCGAGAGCATGAAAAAGATGTCGCTGGACGAATTGCTGAGCCTCGAGGTGACGACGATGTCGCGCCGCGAGGAGCAATGGTGGTCGGCGCCTGGCGCCATCTCGGTGATCACGGGCGAGGAAATCCGCCGGTCGACCGCGATGAACCTGCCCGAGGCGCTGCAGCTCGCAACTGGCGTGGATGTGGCGCAGCCCAGCGAACGCACGTGGGCGATCAGCACCCGCGGGTTCAACGTGATCGCCGCGAGCAAGATGTCCGTGCTGCTCGACGGCCGGAGCCTGTACACGCCGTTCTTCTCGGGCGTGCAATGGAACGCCGTGGACACGATGCTCGAGGACGTGGACCGCATCGAAGTCGTGCGCGGGCCGGTCGGCGCGTTGTGGGGATCTTTTGCCGTCAACGGATTCATCCAGATCGTCACGAAGCCGGCGGATGAGACCCAGGGCCTGCTCGCGAGCGGTGGCGCGGGCACGGAGGATCCCGGGTTCCTGTCGCTGCGTTACGGGGGAAAAGTCGGCGCGCACACGTTTTTCCGGGTGTACGGGAAATATTTCAAATCGGACTGGACCTACCTGCCGAACGGCGACCACGCGGAGCCGCCGACGGATTTTGGGCAGGCGGGATTCCGGATGGATGCGTTGGTCCGTCCGGATTTCACCCTCACGCTGCAGGGCGACATCTACACCAACAGCGACCTGCCGGCCGACCGGCTGCAGACGGAGGTCGCCGGCCGCAATCTCCTCGCCCATGCGCACCGGAGCTTTTCGACCGACTCGGACCTCGATGTCCTGACCTACTACGACTTCACGCACCAGCTCATCCCGGGCACGTGGGAGGAGGATCGGAATACCGGCCAGCTCAACGTGAAATACCACCGCAACGCCGGGCGCAACGACATGCTGTTCGGCCTCGATTCGATGGTGTCGCACGACGACATCGCGCACCTGAGCATCATCAGCATGGAGCCGCCGAGAAGCACGACCCACAACGTCGGCCTCTACGTGCAGGACACGATCGCGGCGGTGCCGGAGCGGTTCGCGGTGACCCTGGGCGCGAAGGGCGAGCACAACAGCTTTTCGGGATTCGAATTCGAGCCGTCGATCCGCAGCGCGTGGACGCCGAACGACCGCACGACCGTCTGGGGCGCGGTCTCGCGGGCGGTGCGCGCGCCCGTGCGCATCGACCAGGACCTCGTGATCGCGACCGGCGGCACGGTGCTTTTCCACGGCAACGACGATTTCCAGTCGGAGAAACTCATCGCCTACGAACTCGGCTGGCGGCAGGAGCTGGCCGACACGCTCACGCTCGACGTGGCGACGTTCGTCAACGACTACAGCGACCTGCGCAGCACCGAGCCGGCCGGCGCCACGCCGCTGCCGCTGACCTTCAGGAACGAGTTGCGCGCCCGGTCCGCCGGCGCGGAGACGACGGTGATGTACCAGCCGATCGCCCCGCTCTTCTTCAAGCTCAGCTACCGGTATCTCGACCTCGATTTCAGCAAGGAGCCGGGCAGCGTCGACACGACCAACGGCTACAACGAAGGCGACGATCCGCGGCACCTGTTCTCGCTCAGCGCGCATGCCACGCTGCCGCACGACCTCGAATTCGACGCCACGTTGCGTTACGTGAGCGCGCGCCCCAATCCCGCGACCGACGCCTACACGGTCGTGGACCTGCGGCTGGGCTGGTCGCCCGCTTCGAACTGGGACATCGCCCTGCTCGGCCGGAACCTCTTCGACGGTTTGCATCACGAGATCATCACGACCAACAGTCTCAATGAGGAAATCGGCCCGAGCGGGACGCTGAAGATCACGTGGAAATACTGAACAAACGCACATTCATCGGCCGGGGGTTGCTCGCCGCGCTGCTCGCGGGAGTGGGCGCGGTGGCGGCGTTCACGCGCGGCGTGGATGCGCCGCCGGAATACGAGGTGAAGGCGGCGCTGGTCTACAACTTCACGCAGTTCGTGGACTGGCCCGACGCGGCGTTCGCGGCGCCGGACGCCCCGTTTGTCATCGGCGTGCTCGGGCGCGATCCGTTCGGCCGCTATCTCAACCAGGTCATCCAGGGCGAGAAAGTCGGCGCGCATCCGATTGTCGCCGAGCACTGCGCCGATCTCGCGGCCGCGAGCCGGTGCCACGTGCTGTTCGTCAGCGCCAGCGAGCGCGACGACCTGCCCGCCGTGATGGCGGCGCTGCACGGGCGCCCGGTGCTGACGGTCGGGGATTTCGACGGTTTTTTGCGGCAGGGCGGAATGGTCCTGCTGCATCCCAGCGGCAAGCGCATCCGGCTCCGTGTCGATCGCGATGCCGCCCGGGCCGCGGGCTTGACGATGAGCGCCAAATTGCTTCGCGTGGCCGAGCTCACCCACCCCGGTCGAGACTAGCTCATGCATTTTCGCGATCTGCCCATCAAGCGAAAGCTGGTCGGGGTGATTGTCCTCACCAGCTTCGCCGTGCTGGTGCTCACGTCGATGGTCCTGCTGGGCTATGAGCTTTTCAGCTACAAGCGCACGACGCGCCGCGACCTGTCGACGATCGCGGACATCATCGCGGACAACAGCACGGCGGTGCTGATCTACGACGACGAAAAACTGGCCGCCGAAATCCTGGGCGCGTTGCGGGCGGAGCCCGACATCTCGGCGGCGGCGTTGTTCGACAAGGACGGGCGTCTCTACGTCACCTACCCCGCCGGCCGGCCGATCCCGACGTTCCCGCAGGCGCCGGGCGCCGACGGCATCACCTTCGGGTTGCACGACGTCACGGTGTTCCAGCCGGTCGTGCAGGGCCAGAACCGGGTCGGCACGCTGTACCTGCGCGGCGATCTCGAGGGGATGTATCGGCGTTTCGGCGTCTACGGCCTCGTGCTGCTCGGCGTGCTGGCGGGCGCGGTGCTGTTGACGCTGTTCCTGTCGAGCCTGTTCCAGCGGCTGATCTCGCAACCCGTGCTCGACCTGGCCGCGACGGCGCGGCTGGTCTCGGACAAGAAGGACTACTCGGTCCGCGCGGTGAAGCTGAGCAACGACGAGATCGGCGGGTTCACCGAGGCATTCAACGGCATGCTCAACCAGATCCAGCAAAGCCACAGCGCGCTGCGGGCGAGCGAGGAGCGGCTGTCGGCGGTGTTTCAGCAGGCGGGCTCCGGCATCGCGCAGACGGATCTCAGCGGCCGGTTCCTGATGGTGAACGACCGCTACTGCGAGATCGTCGGGCGCTCGCGCGACGCGCTCCTGAAGCTGCGGGTGCAGGACATCATCCGGGCGGGCGATCTCGGCCACTACATCGCCCTGATCGAGACCGCCGCGCGCGACGGCGCGTCGTTCATCGTCGAGACGCGCTACGACCGGCCCGACGGAAACTTTGTCTGGGTGCGCAACAGCGTCGCCTTCATCCGCAACGCCCAGGGCGTCGTCGAGTCCACGCTCGCCGTCAGCGAGGACATCACCGCGTCGAAGCACACCGAGCAGGAACTCGAGCGGGCGCGCGACGAGGCGCTGGCCGCCTCGCGGGCCAAGGATGATTTTCTCGCCGCACTGTCGCACGAGCTGCGGACGCCGCTGAACCCGGTCCTGCTGCTCGCGAGCGAGGCGGCCGAGAACACCGCGCTGGCCCCCGCGGTTCGCGCCGACTTCGCCACGATCCGCAAGAACGTCGAGCTCGAGGCGCGCTTGATCGACGACCTGCTCGATCTCACCCGCATCACCCGCGGCAAGCTGCGCCTCGAGATGCGGCGGCAGGACGTGCACGCGATCCTGCGCGACGCGCTCGCGACCGTGCGCGGCGAGATCGACCGCAAGCGCATCGGGTCGACGCTGAAGTTCGTCGACGGCCCGGCGCTGGTGCTGGGCGACGCGGTGCGGCTGCAGCAGATTTTTTGGAATGTGCTGAAGAACGCGGTCAAATTCACCCCGGAGGGCGGCGCGATCACGATCGAGACCCGGCGCGCGCCCGAGGCCGGCGAGCTCGTCGTCGAGATCGCCGA
>DASZPP010000255.1:0-12820 GCA_035549975.1 Opitutus sp. | reverse complement strand
TCTCCGTGATCATGCACTCGGTCGTGAGCAGCAGGCCGGCAACCGACGCGGCGTTTTGCAGCGCGGTGCGCGTGACCTTGGTCGGATCGACGACGCCGGCCTTCACGAGGTCTTCGTAGTCGCCGGTCGCAACGTTGTAGCCGTAGTTGCCCTTGTTCGCGATGACCTGGCCGACGACGACCGCACCCTCGACGCCGGCGTTGGCGCAGAGCATCCGGATGGGAGCCTCGATCGCGCGACGCACAATGGAGGCGCCGATCGCCTCGTCGCCATTGAGCTTGAGCGCATCGATCGCCTTGACGGTGCGCAGCAACGCCACCCCGCCGCCGGCCACGATGCCCTCCTCGACCGCCGCCCGCGTGGCATGCAGCGCGTCTTCGACGCGGGCCTTCTTCTCCTTCATCTCGGTCTCGGTCGCGGCGCCGACGTTGATGACGGCCACGCCACCGGCGAGCTTCGCAAGGCGCTCCTGGAGCTTCTCACGATCGTAATCCGAGGTGGTCTCGTCGATCTGGCGGCGGATCTGCTTCACGCGACCCTGGATGTCGGACGACTTGCCCGCGCCCTCGACGATCGTCGTGTTCTCCTTGTCGACCGTGATGCGCTTCGCGCGGCCGAGGTCGGTGACCGTGACATTCTCGAGCTTGATGCCGAGGTCCTCGGTCAAACAGCGGCCGCCGGTGAGGACCGCGATGTCCTCGAGCATCGCCTTGCGGCGATCACCGAAACCGGGAGCCTTGACGGCGCAAACGTTGAGCGTGCCGCGAATCTTGTTCACGACGAGCGCGGCGAGCGCCTCGCCCTCGACTTCCTCGGCGATCACGAGGAGCGGCTTGCCGCTCTTGGCGATCGTCTGGAGGAGCGGGAGGAGATCCTGCAGCGACGAAATCTTCTTTTCGTGGATCAGCACGTAGGCGTCCTCGAGCACGGCTTCCATCGCCTCCGCGTTGGTCGCGAAATAAGGCGAGAGGTAACCCTTGTCGAACTGCATGCCCTCGACGACGTCGAGCGTCGTCTCGATCGATTTGTTTTCCTCGACCGTGATCGTGCCGTCCTTGCCGACCTTGTCCATCGCGTCGGCGATGATGTTGCCGATCGTCTCGTCCCAGTTGGCGGAGACGGTCGCGACCTGGCGGATTTCTTCGCGGTCGTTGACCTTCTTCGAGATCTTCGCGAGCTCGCTGACCGCGGATTCCACGGCCTTGTCGATGCCGCGCTTGAGGTAGACGGGATTCGAACCGGCGGTGACGTTCTTGAGGCCTTCCTTGTAAATGGCCTCGGCCAGCACGGTCGCGGTCGTGGTGCCGTCGCCCGCGGCGTCGGAGGTCTTCGAAGCGACTTCCTTCACCATTTGCGCGCCCATGTTCTCATAAGGATCGGGCAATTCGACTTCCTTCGCGACGGTCACGCCGTCCTTGGTGACGGTCGGGGAACCGAATTTCTTGTCGATGACGACATTCCGGCCCTTGGGGCCGAGGGTGACCTTGACGGCCTTCGAGAGCAGCTCGACGCCCTTCAGGACTTTGTGACGAGCGGTCTCGTCGAACAGGAGTTGTTTAGCAGCCATGTGTATTTGATTGAGAGTTGTGGGTTGTGAGTTGAGCGACCGGCGGATCAGGCGATGACGCCGAGGATGTCGTCCTCGCGGACCAGCGTGTATTTCTTGTCCTCGAGCTTCACCTCCGTGCCGCCGTATTTGCTGATCAGCACGCGGTCGCCGACCTTCACTTCGAAGGGCGTGACCTTGCCGTCATCGTTTTTCTTGCCGGTGCCGAGGGCAATGACCTTGGCCTCCTGCGGTTTTTCCTTGGCGGAGTCGGGAATGATGATCCCGCCGCGGACTTGCTCCTTTTCTTCGATGTGCTCAACGAGCACGCGATCGCCGATGGGCTTGATTTTGACGTTAGCCATATGTGGTTGGGTTTTTCGTACTAGAGGTGGTGGTTCTGGTGTTCAACAAGGCGCGCCCGCCGCGATCGACGCGGCAGGCGCGCAAAGGGTGAAACTTTTTATTTTTTCTTGTCTTCGTCAACGACCTCGAAATCGGCGTCGACGACGTCCGCCTTCTTCTCGGGCTTCTTGGCGGAGTCCTCCCCGCTGCCGGCGGACTCCGCTCCCGGCGCGCCGCCGGAGGCCTGGGCGGCTTGCTGGGCCTCGGCGTAGAGCTCGCCACCGAGCGTCGAGAGCTTTTCCATCGCGGATTTCATCCGGTCGTTGTCGTTGCTCTCGAGATCCTTTTTCGCATCGGCGATCGCCGACTCGATCTTGGACTTCTTGTCGGACGGCAGTTTGTCGCCCGCGTCCTTGAGTGTCTTCTCGAGCTGGTAAATCGTCGAATCGAGCTGGTTCTTCGTCTCGACCGACTCCTTGCGCTTCCGGTCTTCCTCGGCATGCAGCTCGGCTTCCTTGGTCATCTTCTCGACCTCGTCCTTCGAGAGGCCGGATGAGCCTTGGATCGTGATCTTCTGGTCCTTGCCGGTGCCCAGATCCTTCGCGGAAACGTGGAGAATGCCGTTGGCATCGATGTCGAACGTGACCTCGATCTGCGGCGTGCCGCGCGGCGCCGGCGGAATGCCGTCGAGGCGGAAAGTGCCGAGCACCTTGTTATCGCGCGACATCGGGCGCTCGCCCTGGAGCACCACGATTTCCACCGACGGCTGGTTGTCGCTGTACGTCGAGAACACCTGCGTCTTTTTCGACGGGATCGTCGTGTTGCGCGGGATCATCGCCGTGGCGACCTGGCCCGCTGTTTCGATGCCGAGCGTCAGCGGCGTCACGTCGAGCAGGAGCACGTCGCGCACTTCGCCCTTCAACACACCACCCTGGATCGCCGCGCCGACGGCGACGACCTCATCCGGATTCACGCCTTGGTGCGGCGGCTTGCCGCCGAGTTGGTGCGCGATTTCGACCACCTTCGGCATGCGCGTCATGCCGCCGACGAGCACGAGCTCGTCGATCTGCGAGGAGGTCAGATCCGCATCCTTGAGACAGTTCTTGAACGGCTGCACGCAGCGCTCGAAGAGCGAGTCGCAAATCTGCTCCATCTTCGCCCGCGTGAGCTGCACGTTCAGGTGCTTCGGACCGGTCGCGTCCGCCGTGATGAACGGCAGGTTGAGGTCGACCGACTGCGCCGACGACAGCGCGATCTTCGCCTTTTCCGCCTCTTCCTTCAGGCGCTGGAGCGCCATCGGATCCTTGCGCAGGTCGATGCCGTTTTCCTTTTTGAAATTGTCGACGAGCCACGAAATCAGCGCCTCATCCCAGTTGTCGCCGCCGAGGTGCGTGTCGCCGTTGGTGGCTTTCACCTCGAACACGCCATCGCCGATCTCGAGCACCGACACATCGAACGTGCCGCCGCCCAGGTCGAACACCGCGATCTTCTCGTCCTTTTTCTTGTCGAGGCCATAGGCGAGCGAGGCTGCCGTCGGCTCGTTGATGATGCGCAGCACCTCGAGGCCGGCAATCTTGCCCGCGTCCTTCGTGGCCTGCCGTTGCGAGTCGTTGAAATACGCCGGCACCGTGATGACGGCCTGCGTGATCTTCTCGCCCAGATACGCCTCCGCGTCGGCCTTCATTTTCCCGAGGACGAACGCCGAGATCTGCTGCGGCGCAAACTGCTCGGTCTTGTCGCCGACCTGCACTTCAATGTAAGCATCGCTGTTCTTGCCCTCGACCACCTTGAACGGCATGTGCTTCGCCTCCTCGCGCACTTCGGCGAGTTTGCGTCCGATCAGGCGTTTGGCGGAGAAAACGGTGTTGCGCGGATTCGTGACGGCCTGGCGCTTCGCGGCCTGGCCGACGAGACGCTCGCCGGTCTTGGTGAAGGCGACGACCGACGGTGTGGTTCGGCCGCCTTCCGCATTGGGGATCACCACCGGCTCGCCGCCCTCCATCACCGCCATACACGAGTTCGTGGTGCCTAAATCGATTCCTAAAATTCGGCTCATGCGCCTCCCTCAGCAACCGCTGTGCCTCGATTTCCGCCCATCGCCCAAGTGTTTGAAACCAAGTAAATCGCAAAATTTGACCGCCATTTTTGCGGCTGCTTCTCCGTCGGCGTTCGCGTCACGTTGGCACCCTGTGGCACATCTTTGCCAATTAAATGTTACACGCGACACACCGCGCCAATCGCCGGTTGAATTTTCGTCGGCGGCTCCTACGGTCGCGCCAATGGAACTGGAGATCACCCTCCCCGACGAGGTGCCGGTAATGACTTTGCCGCAAGTCGCGTTCTTCCCCCAAGCGCTCATGCCCTTGCATATTTTCGAGCCGCGCTACAGCCGCATGCTCAAGGATGTCCTCGCCACCGACCGCCTGTTCGCGGTGGCGGGCCTCGACGAAAAGCTGCTCGCCGAACGCGCCCACTTCGAACCTCCGCATCGCGTCGCCAGTGTCGGCATCGTGCGCGCCTGCCAGAAGAATGGCAACGGCACCTCCAATCTCCTGCTGCAGGGCCTCTGCCGCGTCGAGGTGCTGGAGATTGTCGCCGATGCCCCGTATCGCCGCGTGAAAATCCGCGCGCTCGCGAGCCAATCCGGCGGCTCGAAGACCGAGAACGCGCGGCTTCGCACCGAAATTTCGCGCCTCCTCGCACTCAAGCACAAGCTCGGCGCCGAGTTGTCGCGCGAGATGACGGATTTTCTCCGGGGCATCGACGATCCCGAAACCTTCATCGACCTCGCCGCGTTCAATCTCTGCGACTGCCACCTGGTGAAACAAAAACTGCTGGAGACGCTGAACATCCAGGCCCGTCTCCGGCTCTTCGCCCGCCAGCTTCGCGGCGAAATCGATTCGCTGAAACTCCAGCGCAAACTTCAGGGCGGCCTCGCCAGCGAAAACATCGACCGCAATTGAGCCCCGGCCCAAACGGGCCCGAACGGGATTCCGATCGATCAACCGGACCGGCATCCTCACATTCCGCTCCGGGAGCTGCTCGCCCGCGTCATCGCGTCCGTCCTGCTCCGCGTTGCAGCCGGCGGTCGGGCGTTCAGGTTTCGTGCGCGGGGCGCGGTCGCGCAGCTCGCGCGGGCGTGATTACGCCGGCCTCGTCTCGCCGCCCGCCGGCAACCGGTTCGACTTCACGCCCAAAGTCGTTTCGTCTGCGTTCATGAAAGCTTTGCTGCTGACTGCGCCGTCCAAACTGGAACTCGTCGACCACCCTGCTCCTCGCGCCGCGGAAGACGAAGTGCTTCTGCGCGTTCGCGCGTGCGGCATCTGCGGGAGCGACATCCACGGCTGGGACGGTTCGAGCGGCCGCCGCATTCCGCCGCTCATCATGGGGCACGAGGCCGCCGGCGAAATCGTCGACCGCGGGGCGCGCGCCGGCGAATGGCAGCCGGGCGACCGTGTCACGTTCGACTCGACCGTCTTTTGTGGAAAATGCGCACCGTGCCTCGCCGGCGACACCAATCTCTGCGAGTCGCGCCGCGTCCTCGGCGTTTCCACCGGCGAATACCGGCAGCACGGCGCGTTCGCCGAATTCCTCGCGGTGCCCGCGCACATCCTGCAACGTCTGCCCGCCGGCCTGCCGTTCGAGCATGCGGCGATGGTTGAGCCTGTCTCCATCGCGATTCATGCCGTCCGCCGCGTCACGATTCCGCCGGACACCACCGCGGTCGTCGTCGGCGCGGGCATGATCGGCCTGTTCGTCGTCCAGGCGCTGCGCTGGGCGGGTGCCACCCGGATTGTCGCCGTCGATCTCGAACCGAAACGGCTCGCCCTCGCACGCGAGCTGGGCGCGACCGATGCGCTGCAATCGGGGGCGTGCGACGTCGCCGCGGAAATCGCTCGGCTGACCGGCAACCGCGGGGCCGATCTTGCGTTCGAAGCCGTCGGGCTGACACCCACGGTCCAACTGGCGATCAACTCCGTCCGCCGCGGCGGGGCCGTCGTGCTCGTCGGCAATCTCGCGCCGAAGATCGACTTTCCACTCCAGTCCGTCGTCACGCGCGAGCTGACGCTGCACGGCACCTGCGGCTCCGCCGGCGAATATCCGTTGTGCATCGACCTCATCGCGCGCGGTGTCATCCGCGTCGCTCCGCTGATCAGCGAAATCGCGCCGTTGCGCGACGGCCCGGACTGGTTTCGGCGCCTGAGCGCGCCCGGCGGCGGCCAATACCTGAAAGTCATCCTGCAGCCATGAGTCTTCGGATCGTCGCGCTCCCCGCGATCGCGTCCGGCTCGGATGGCGGGCAAACCCTCAGCCCGGCGTCTGGTTTCACGAAGGCGACCACCCTCACGTTTACTGCAACAGCGATCGAACTCGCCGGCGACGTCATCGTCGTCGATGCGAATCATTCCGCCGGCGCCGGTGCACCTGCGCGACGAATTTGCTCGTGGCCCGGTTCGTTGATCCGGACTTTTTCCTCGCCGGTCTTTTCCTTCCGAGCCCGGCGCGCCGCCGGGCCAGACCGGAATCACGAGCGGCCTCTCCGCCGCAAGTGGCCTCACGTTGCACTTCGACCGGACCGGCTCGCGAGCGCGACGCCCGCCGGCGGCGCGCAGTCCCGCCCAAATAACCGCGTGGCTTCCCGCCGTGGCTCCGCCTAGGAAATCAACCGTGAATTCCTCCCCCTCCTTCGATCTCACCGGCAAAACCGCCCTCGTCACCGGCGCGAGCCGCGGACTTGGCCACGGTTTCGCGCTGACGCTCGCGCGGGCCGGCGCCGACGTTGCCATCACCAGTCGCTCGGTTGCCGCGCTCGCCGACACGGCTGCCGCCATCGAGCAACTCGGCCGGCGTTGCCTGCCGGTCGCCCTTGACGTGCGCGCACCCAAAAGCATCGCCGCATGCGTCCGCCAGGTGGAACGCCGCCTCGGCGGCATCGACATCCTCGTCAACAACGCCGGGTGCAACATCCGCAAGCCCGCCCTCGAGGTGACATGGGAGGACTGGAATGCGATTCTCGATACCAACCTGCGCGGACCGTTCTTCGTCGCCCAAGCGGTGGCGCCGGGCATGATCGCCCGGGGACGCGGACGGATCGTGAACATCGGCTCCGTCACGAGCGTCGCGGGCTACGCCGGCCTCGGGCCCTACGGCGCCAGCCGCGGCGGCATCCGGCAGCTCACCATGAGCCTCGCCGCCGACTGGGGGCCGCACGGCGTGACCGTCAACTGCCTCGCGCCCGGCTGGTTCAAGACGAAGCAGAACGCCGTGATGTATGCGGACCGTGCCTGGGTCCGCTATCTCACCGATAAAATTCCGCTGCGCCGGCCCGGCGCCCCGGGCGACCTCGATGGTGCGCTGGTCTTCCTGTGCAGCGATGCCAGCGCCTACGTCACCGGGCAGACGCTGCTCGTGGACGGCGGCATTTCCGTCAACGACACCCGCGCGCTGCCGCGCAAGCGCTGACCGGCCGGCGACACGGCGCGGCGCACTTGCGGTCGTCACCGCCGACGGCATCGCCTGCGGCGCGACGGTCGAGATCGGAGCCGCGTTCGCAAAATACTCCGTCCCGATCTCCGCGCTGAAACCGGTTCGCGCACGCAACATCCCACACGATTATCCGGCGTGCCTCCGCATCTGGTCGGACATAAAAAGCCAATCCCCCTCGATCTCTCGCTTGCCGGAAGCGCGCTCGTCTCGATCAGCCCCAGCCTCGCGCCGGAAATCTACGCGCAGCAGCACGGCATCGAGGTCGAGCCCTTTTCTCCTCGAAAATGAAAACCCTCCGCCGCTCCCGTTCGTCCGCGCGCCGGTGTTTCCCCGCGCTCGCCCTCCTCGTTCTCGCGCCGGCCGTCCGTGCCAGCGCCGCGGAATTCGCCCGCGGCGCCGACACCGGCTGGCTCTCCGAAATGGAGTCCCGTGGCGTGAAATTTCGCGACGCGAGCGGCACCGGGCGCGACTGCCTCGCCGTTCTCCAGCAATGCGGCATCAACGCCATCCGGCTCCGCGTCTGGGTCGACCCGCGGGACGGCTGGTGCGGCCGGGACGACGTCGTGAAAACGGCCGCACGCGCGAAAAGCCGCGGCTTCCGGCTGATGATCGATTTCCATTACAGCGACAGGTGGGCCGATCCGGGCAAGCAGAACAAGCCCGCCGCGTGGCGCGATCACGGCCTCGAGCAGCTCAAACTCGACGTCCGCGCCCACACCCTCGACGTCCTGCGCGCGCTGAAATCCGCCGGCGTGACGCCCGAGTGGATCCAGATCGGCAACGAAACCAACAGCGGCATGCTCTGGCCCGACGGCCGCGCCTCGACCGCCATGGCCGGTTTCGCCGGCTTGGTCACGAGCGGCTACGACGCCGCCAAGTCCGTCTTCCCCGACGCGGTGATCATCGTCCACATCTCGAACGGCTACGACGGCAAGCTGTTTCGCTGGATGTTTGACGGCCTCACGGCGAACCACGCGAAGTTCGACGCGATCGGCATGTCCCTCTATCCGACGCCGGACAACTGGCGGAAGCTCACCGCCGAATGCCTCGCCAACATGCGCGACATGATCGCTCGTTACGGAAAGGACATCGTCGTTTCCGAAGTCGGCATGGAGGTCACCGCGCCCGAAGCCTGCCGCGATTTCATCGCCGACCTCATTGCCAAAACCAAATCGCTTCCCGGCCACCGCGGCCTCGGCGTTTTTTACTGGGAGCCCGAATGCCACGCCGGTTGGGCCGGCTACACCAAAGGCGCCTTCGCTCCCGACGGCCGTCCGACGATCGCGATGGACGCGTTCAAGCCCTAGCCGGATGGCCCGCGTGACGCCGCCGCGGTCTTTCTGAAACCTTCGCGCCTACTTCGCGACCCGTTCGCCGCCAGACGCGTATTTCGGATCGTGCAGGTGACAGGCGGCCAGGCTCCCGTCGCCGTGCCAGTCGCGCAACACCGGCGAATCCGTGCGGCACGGGGCGAAACAATGGGGACAGCGCGGGTGAAAGCTGCAGCCCGCCGGCAGCTTCGTCGGATCGGCGATTTCCCCGGGAACGTCGAAGTTCATCTTCACGTCCGGATCCGGCCACGGCACCGCCGCGAGCAGCGCGCGCGTATACGGATGCTGCGGGTTCGCGAACATCTCCGTCGTCCGGCCGAGCTCGACCACGCGCCCGGCATACATCACGGCGACGCGATCGCAAAAATGCCGCACGACATTCAGGTTGTGCGCGACGAAGACATACGTGAGCCGCAGCTCCGCCTGCAGGTCCTTGAGCAGGTTCAACACCTGCGCCTGCACCGACACGTCGAGCGCCGAGGTCGCCTCGTCCGCGATGATCAGCGACGGCCGCATGATCAACGCGCGCGCGATCCCGATCCGCTGCCGCTGGCCGCCCGAAAACGCATGCGGGTAACGCGCCTGATGGTCCGGCTTGAGCCCGACTTTCCGCAGCACGTCCGCCACCCGCGCATCGATCTCCGCGCGGCGCGTCAGCCCGTGGATCACGAGTGGCTCCCCGACGATCTGGCCGACCGTCATCCGCGGGTTGAGCGACGAAAACGGGTCCTGAAAAATCATCTGCATCTGCGGCCGCAGTGCCTTCAACGCGCGATCCTCCAGCTTCGCGAGGTCGACCTTGACCCCGTCCGCCCGGCGAAAAATGACCTCGCCCGTGGTCGGCCGCATCGCGCGCAGGATGCACCGCGCGACGGTCGTCTTGCCCGAACCCGATTCGCCGACCAGCCCCAGCGTCTCGCCCGGCTGCACCTCGAAGCTGACGTCGTCGACCGCGCGCACGTGCCCGACGACTTTCTTGAAAAAGCCGCGCTCCCGGATTTCGAAATGCTTGCTCAGCCCGCGCACCGCGAGCAGCGGCCCGCCGCCCGTGGTCGCCGCCTTCGTGTTCTCGCCCGTTCCTTCAGGCATGGGTCACCTCCGTCGCACCCGCCGCCAACACCTCCTCCGCCCGCAGGCAGGCCGTCTGGTGCCCCGCCTCGAGCTCCCGCAGCGGCGGCGCTTCGCCCATGTCGCACAGCCCGGCGCGCGCATGCGGGCAACGCGGATGAAACGGACAGCCGCGCGGCACCGCCGTGAGCGCCGGCACCGTGCCGGGAATCGACTCGAGCCGCGTCGCCGGCGCCAGCGACGGGATCGAGTTGAGCAGTCCCTGCGTGTAAGGATGCAGCGGCCGCTTCAGCACGTCGCGCACCCGGCCGTGCTCGACGATCCGGCCGAGATACATGACTGCGACGTCGTCCGACGCCTGCGCGACCACGCCGAGGTCGTGGGTGATCAGCAGCACCGAGCAGCCGATCTCCCGCTGCAGCGAGCGAATCAGCCCGAGAATCTGCGCCTGGATCGTGACGTCCAGCGCCGTCGTCGGCTCGTCGGCGACGAGCAATTCCGGCCGGCAGACGAGCGCCATCGCGATCATCACGCGCTGCCGCATGCCGCCGGACATCTCGTGCGGAAACTGGTCGAACCGCCGCTCCGGCGCCGCGATGCCGACTTTCCGCAGCATCTCGATTGCCTGCTGCCGCGCCTCCGCCTTCGTCACCCCGCGATGCAGCAGGATCACCTCCGCGATCTGGCTGCCCACCGTGTGGACCGGCGACAGCGCCGTCATCGGCTCCTGGAAAATCATGCTCACGAGCCCGCCGCGCACGTGCCGCAGCAGCGGGGAATTCTCCGGCAGGCTCGTGATGTCGATCTCGCCTTCGCGCGCAGATCGCAGCCGCACGTGTCCGCCGACGATCCGGCCGGGCCGCTGGATCAGCCGCAGGATCGAGAAGCTCGTCACGGATTTCCCGCAGCCGGACTCGCCCACGAGCGCCAGCGTCCGCCCGCGGCCGATCGAAAACGTCACGCCGTCCACCGCCGGCAGGGCCGTGCCATCGTCCGCCATGAAGTGCGTGCGGAGGTTTTCCACGGACAAAACCGCGTCGGTGCGTTGGGGGTCGTTTGCGTTCATCGGCCGGAATAAGGATCGGCGGCGTCGCGCAGCCCGTCGCCGAGGAAGTTGAAGGCCAGCACCGCGAGCACGATCAGCACGACCGGGAAAAGCAGCCAGGGATAATTCGCCACGGTCTGGATGCTCATGCAGTCCTGCAGCATGACGCCCCAGCTCACGATCGGCGGACGCAGGCCGAGGTTGAGGAACGACAGCGACGTCTCGCCGAGGATCATCGCCGGCACGCTCATCGTCAGCACGACGATGATATGGCTCGTGAAGCCCGGCAGCAGATGCCGGAAGAGAATGCGGAAATGCGACGCGCCGATCAGCCGCGCCGCCACCGCGTAGTCCTCCTCGCGCAGCGAAAGGATCTTGCCGCGCACCACGCGCGCCAGCGGCGTCCACCCGAGCAGGCTCAACACGATCGTGATCGCGAAATACACCGTGAGCGGCGACCAGTCCGGCGGCAGCACCGCGCCGAGCGCCAGCCAGAGCGGAAGCTGCGGAAACGAATTGATGATCTCGATCAGCCGCTGGATCACGTTGTCCGTCTTGCCGCCGACGTAGCCCGAAATTCCGCCGATCGCCACGCCGAGCAGGAACGTCACTGCGATCGCCACGACGCCCACCGAAAGGCTGACGCGCGCCCCGTAGATCAGCCGGCTGAAGACGTCGCGGCCATACTTGTCGCTGCCGAGAAAAAAGAAGGTTCGTCCGCCGCCGGCCGTGCCGTCCTTCATCCCGAAGAAATGCCGGTTCCACGGCATCAGGCCCCAGAGCTCGTAGGGCTCGCCTTTCACGAAAAACCCGAGGCGGATCGGCCGCCCCGGCTCCTCGACGTAGGATTTCTTGAATGTCACCGGGTCGATGTAGCGGTCCATCGCCGGCACGTAGAATCCCCGCGCCGGCGACCAGCGCGGCAGTTGCGGCGGGCAATAGGCGTGCGAAAGCTCGCGCCAGTCCGTCGTCGTCGGCGCGAAAAATTCCGCAAATCCGGCCAGCAGGTAGAGCACGACCAGCAGAAACAGCGAGCCGAGCGCGAGCCGGTGCCGCGCAAACCGCCGGCGGATCAGCGCCCACTGCGACGCGCGGCCCGCATCCGCTTCCACCGGCGGCGCGGCCGGGCTCGCCGGCCCGCCCACGTCCGGCCCGCCGCCCACGCTCGCGGCGTGATTTTCCGCCCCGGCGACGACGACCGTGTCGGTCGGCGGCGTTTCGGGCAATTCCTGCGGCGGTGACATCGGGAAAAATTCTTTGCGCGATCGGGCGGGGCTCAAGCCTTGCCCCAGCGTTTCATCTGCTCGAAGCACAGCCGCACCGAGTGCAGCGGCGCGTGGTTGTATTGCTCCTGCTCGACCACATACCACTGCACCGCGCCGATCGCCTCCGCGACCGGGAAAACCTCCTCGAAGTTCACCGGCCCGAGCCCGAGCTCCTTTTCGTCCTTGAGGTGGATCAACGGGCAGCGCGCGCCGTGGTCGCGCAGGAATTTCGCGGGCGAATAGCCGCCCTTCACCACCCAGAAAACGTCCGGCTCCGCGTTGAGATCGCGCGGCGCCGCCGCCGACAGGATCCAGTCGAACACCGTCCGCCCGTCGATGATCTGCATCTCCCGCGCGTGATTGTGGAAGCTGAGCTGCAGGCCGAATGCGCGCAGCACCGCGCCCGCCTCGCCCAGCCGCTCGCCGATTTTCTGGCACGCACCCGCCGAAACATAGTGCGCGCCCGGCCACCACGAGCACATGATGTGTCTGGTTTCGAAAAACAACGCGTCCGAAATCACGCCGTTGATGTCCGTCGCTAGCGTCGCGTAGCTCGTGCCCAGCCCGGAAACCTTCAGCCCCGCCCCGTCGATCGCGGCCTTCAGCGCCGTCGCGTCGAAATCGCGATAGGCCGCGAGCTCGACGCCGGCGTAGCCGATCCGGCCGATCTCGGCGAGCGTGCGCGCGAAGTCCGCTTTCATGTCCTCGCGGACCGACCAGGTTTGAAGGGAGA
>DASZPP010000254.1:0-8729 GCA_035549975.1 Opitutus sp. | reverse complement strand
GGTCGAGGTTCGCGGGGCCCAGGCTCGCCGGCGAAAGCCTTCCGTCGCGACGAGGCTGCAAATGAAGATCGACACTGAAAGCCGGATCGAAACGCTTCCGGTCTCGTGCCACGGAGCTGGAAAATCGTCCCATCGCGTCCGGTCCCCGGACCACTCGTAAAATGACTCCCGGCTTCATGCAGGGGGCGCATTCCCTGGTCAAGGACGAGTCGGTGCTCCAGCACAAGCTGGCGCCGGGCCTGGTTGCCCGGACTTTCCGCTTCGGCCGGCCCTACGCGGGAATCCTCGCGTTCTTCCTCGGCCTGGTCGTCCTCGATGCGGCGACCGGCGTGATCAATCCGCTGATCTACCGCCAACTGATCAACCACGGCATCCTGGCCGGCAACGAGCGCCTGATCGTGCAACTGGCCCTGCTCGCCGCGGGCGTCTCGATCGTGGATTCCGCCCTCACGTTCTGCCAGCGGCAGATCGCGGCGCGCGTCGGCCTCGACATCCTGCTCGATCTGCGCACGCGCGTCTTCGTGCACATCCAGCAGATGTCGCTGGCGTTTTTCACCCGCACGCGCACCGGCGCGCTGGTGAGCCGGCTCAACACCGACCTGTCAGGCGTGCGCGAAGCGTTCACCGACATCCTTTCCACCGCCGTCGGCAATCTCGTCACCGTGACGCTCGTGCTCGGCGCCATGTTCGCGCTGTCGTGGCGCCTGACGCTGGTCACGCTGCTGCTGGTGCCGGTTTTGCTGCTGCCGGCGCGCTACGTCGGCCGGCGGCTGCGGGTGCTGACGCGCGAAACCTACGATCGCGTCGCGGAAATGAACAACCTCATGATCGAGCGCTTCAACGTCGCCGGCGCGATGGTCTCGAAGATCTTCGGCCGGCCCGACGACGAGCGGACGGCCTTCGTCCAACAGGCGGGGCGCGTGCGCGACATCGGGTTGAAATCGTCCACCTACGCGCGGCTCCTGTTCATCGGACTGGGCCTGGTGGCGTCGCTCGCGGTCGCCGTGGTCTACGGCTGGGGCGGGGTGGAGGCCTCGCGGCACGTCCTCGACGTCGGCACTGTCGTCGCGCTGATCTCCTACCTGCTGCGGCTCTACGGTCCGTTGACGGCGCTGTCCAACCTGCAGGTCGACGTCATGACCACGCTGGTTTCATTCGAGCGCGTGTTCGAGGTGCTGGACCTCAAGCCGATGGTCACGGAAAAACCCGCCGCGCAGCCCATCCCGCCTGGCCCGGTCCGGGTGGAGTTTGACTCTGTGAATTTCCGCTATCCGACCGCCGAGGAAGTTTCGCTGGCCTCGCTCGAGTCGGTGGCGGTGCTGAGCAAACATCCGGAGCGGCAGGTCCTGCACGGTCTGAGTTTCGCGGCCGAACCGGGCCAGATGATCGCGCTGGTCGGGCCGTCCGGCGCGGGGAAGACGACCCTCGTTCAACTCATCGCGCGCCTCTACGATGTGCGGGCCGGCGCGATCCGTTTCAACGGCCTCGACTTGCGCGACGCCACGCTCGAATCGGTCCGCCGAACCGTCGGAATGGTGATGCAGGAAACCCATCTGTTTCACGACACGCTCCGGGCGAACCTGCTTTACGCGCGACCGGACGCGACCGAGACGGAACTCGCGACGGCGCTGCACGACGCGCAGCTTGATGCGGTGGTCGCGGCGCTGCCGCACGGGCTCGAGACGGTGGTCGGCGAACGCGGCCATCGCCTGTCCGGCGGGGAAAAGCAGCGGGTGGCGATCGCGCGGCTGCTGCTGAAGGCGCCGGCGGTCGTCATCCTCGACGAGGCCACAGCGCACCTCGATTCGGAATCGGAACGCGCGATCCAGGACGCTTTCCATTCCGCGCTGAAGGGCCGCACGTCGTTCGTGATCGCCCACCGGCTTTCCACGGTCCAACTGGCGGATCAAATCCTGGTCATCGACAAGGGCCGGATTGTCGAACGCGGCCGCCACGCCGATCTCGTCGCGGCCGACGGCCTCTACGCGCAGCTTCACCGCACGCAGTTCGCGATGGCGCCGAAGCAGCCGGCCGGCGCGTCTGCGTGATTTGCGTTGATCCGCACGGCGCGCCCCTTTTTTGGACGGCGGCAGTCCTCTGCCGCTTTTGATCAAAGCGCCAGAGGACTGGCGCACTCCAAAAAAGCACGCGCCGTTTTATCTTGGCTACGGCCAAGGGCTGCGGTGCAGAATTTTTTGGTCAGTTGTCGACCAACTGCGCGGTCACGTCGGTGCCGTTTTCGAGGAGCGTGCCGCGATTGGCTTTCGCCGGAATGAGCCGGCCGTGCGAGTCGGTGCCGTCGCTGAATTTCACGCTCGTCAGCCCGCTCACCTGCACCGGCTTTCCGTTGTCCTGATACAAATCGCCGCCGGCGATGCGGACGTCCGTCGCCGAACCGACGCGGATCATCGGCTTGGCCGCGTCGAAGGCGGTGACGTTGCCGAGGTAAAGCGGTCCGGCGAATTCGACCTCCGGGGCGTAGATGCCGGTGACGCCGTGGCTGGCGAAAAAGTTGGCATTGGCGGCGCGCACGCCGCCGAATTTTCCGTCGCGGCTCGAGATCGCGATGAAAGCGAGGTCGGCGATGCCGTCGTAGTTCGCGTCCGACTTGAACAGGGCCTGGTTCACGGCGTTCGCCTTGCCGACGCTGAACACGGCGACGTTGCTGTCCGCCGTGGCGCCGGTGATGACGATGCCGGCGTGGCCTTTCATGTATTTAACATCCTGCGCGTAATTCACCGGCAGCGCGGGACCGCTCGCCTGGTCGAGCGTCAGCGTGAGGGTGCCGGGACCGCTGAACTCGACCTGCACGATGTCGTCGTCGAGATCGACGTAGGAGACGCGCGTGATCTGCCGCTCCGCGAAATCCGCCGTGACACTCGCGGCCGAGCCCTCGAGGAGGACCTGGTCGAAGGTGTTGCCGTTGGCGGCGACGTAGACGTCGGAGAGCACTTCGCTGGCGTCGCCGGCAACCTTGGCGGATGAATCGATGCCGACCAGCGTCAACGCCGACTCGACCGCATCCGCGCCGTTCGACAACGCGAGCAGATACAAACCGGCGTCGGCCGGCTGAAGGTTTGGAAGCGACAGCGAGAGGCTCGCGGTGCCGTCGAGCGGAGCGCCGTTGCGCTGCCAGGCGACGGGCTGCGCGGTGCTTGCGGCGACCGACAGGGTGATGGGCGCGCCGACATCGAGGCCTTGCGGAATCGAGACATCGACGGCGACGGCGATGGCGTCGAAATCGACAATGCGATTCGGCGTCGTCTCGGTTTCGGTTGTGCTGCCGGTCGTCGTGGTCGCGCGGCTGTTGGGCAGGAGGTAGCCGTCCGCGATGGCGGAAACCGCGTAGGTGGTGTCGGGCGCGAGGCCCTTGAACGCGTAGATGCCGTGGCTGTTGCTCGTGACCGTTTGCGCCGGCGTCGTGTCGAGGGTCACCGTCGCACCGCCGACGGGCCGGCCGTCCGCGTCGGTGATCCGTCCCGTGACCAACTCGCCGGCGACGCGCGGATCGATGTTGTATTTGAGGCCGGTGATGACGGTGAAGAACTCGGGGCTGCCGTCGCCGAGCACGACGTCGACCGGCGGGAAATTATACCAGGCGTCCTCGTGCCCGCTCCAACCGAGGTTGAGATGATGATAACGCGTTCCCGCGTCGTAGCCGTAGCCGTCGATGACGAGCGAGTGGCCGGTGCCGTCGGCGGTGAAAATGTCGAGGTTCGCCGGCAGGCCGGCGTCGAGGCTGGTGCGGACGGCCTTCATCAACTCCACCAGGTCGGGCCTCGGGAGGCACTCCTTCGCCTCGGCATAGTGGAAGACATTTTTGATCTCGTCGGCGGTCGTGGTGCTGTAGGTTTCGTAGTAGGTGAAGTCGGCGCCCGTGCCGACGCCGGCATCGTGCATCAGCCGGCCGATCGCACTGGTCTGCGCGGGCGTCGTGGACTGGTTGGGCGTGAGCGGCATGTTTTTCCAGTCGTAGGGGCCGCCGAGTCCGTCGCCGCCCATCATCGCCTCCCAATACGGCCAGTCGTCGATGCCGATCACGTAGGATGCGGCGCCGATCGTTTTCGGCCATTGGTGAAATCGCATGATCTGCGCCCACGCGACCGGCGCGCACCCGGCGGGATAGTTGTAGGGAGTTCCGGGCGCGTAGGGCGGCAGGTAGTAGTTATAGACGTAGAGCTCCGTGGCCTGCGTGGCGGGCGGCACCGGCGCGATGGTGGCGCTGACCTGGTCCCAGTGGCTCTGCACCATCGGCGCCACGCAGACATCGCTCACATCGGCAAGTCTGAGGGCGTGGATCGGGTTGGTGCCGCCACCGGAACTTTCCGCGAGCAGCTCATTCCATCGGGCGCGAATCGGCGAGGTGCGCGACCCCGCGGAGACCGCCGCGGCCTGGCGATGAAGATGAGCGGCGGCGATGCGCGTCGCGGCATCGCGCTGCAGCAGGTCGAAAAGCGGCGCGCCCGTTTCGCCGGCGAAGTCGGAGTTGCTGGAGAACGCGAGCACGGGCTCGACTTCGTCGTCCGCGGCGATGACGACGAAGCCCGTGGGCGCGAGCCGAAGGACGTAGAACAACGGCGCGCCCGATTGGCTCGCGCCGGTCATCACGCTCGCGGCCCGTCCCGTTGCGATGCCCATCGGCGCCGGATTGCGCGCGAGCCAGCCGGTGCCGGCGCGCATGGCGGTGTCGCGGGACACGAAGGCGGCCGACGCGACGGTGGCGAGGGCGTTGACCAGCGCGAGGCGCGCAAGCCAGCCGGCGGTGCGATGCGCCGCCCGGCCGGGGGGTGGGACCGTCGGAAGGATGGGGTTCGAGGCCGCGCCGCCGGGCATGGGCGAGGGATAGAGAGCGGGGTTGCGCAGGACAAGGCTGGAGCAGGCCGGCCGGCCGGTGGGGATCGGGAAAGCCGCCGGGCAACGACTTAGCTTTGCCGAGCTGCCGCGAAGCGAGGCCGCGGGCGGTGCGCGGTTGTCACGGCGGGGAAAATTTTTCGCGGCGCGCGGCCTTGGCCCTCTATTTGCTTTTTTTGCCGGCAAAACCGGCTATACGATTCGAGCTGGTTATTGAAACACGTCATGAAGAAAACAACCAAACCAACCAACCCGCTTGCCCCGGCGAAGAAATCCGCGAAGACCGTCCGTAAGACGACGAAGTCCGCTGCTCCCGCCGTCAAGGTCGCACCGACGGCGGTGGTTACGAGGATTACCGCGAATTTCGACGTCGGCTTCGGCAATGCACTCTATCTCCGGGGCGATGGTCCCGGCCTCAGTTGGGACAAAGGCGTCCGCATGAACTGCGTGGCCGACGACAAATGGACGGTCACGCTCGGCGAATCAGTCCGGCCGTTCATCTTCAAATTCCTCGTCAACGACGAGGTCTGGAGCACCGGCGAGGACTGCACGGTCGATCCCGGCGTCAGCGTCACGCTCACGCCGGTCTTCTGACCGGCTTCGGCCGGGAAAAGTCATCGGCTTTCGTCCGGGTTCAGCGCGAGGAGTCGCGCTCGGAGCCGGGCGATCGCGTTGTCGCGATCGGCGAGCTGGTCACGCGTGATCAGTTCGCAGTGCAGCCGCACGCGCGAAAACGGTTTCGGCACGTAGAATCCGTCCCAGCTCTTCAACCGCCACGCCGATTCGAACTCGCCGCCGATCAGCAGGACCGGCGCGCCGGTGCGGCGCGTCACGATCACGGCGCCGGGTTTGAGTTCGTAGCACGGACCGCGGGGGCCGTCCGGCGTGATGCCGATGTCGTGGCCGTCGCGCATGACGCGCACGAGGGCCGATGCCGCCTCGCGGCCGAAACTGTTGCTCGAGCCGCGCACGGAACGAAGCCCGCCGACGATCGCGAAGAACAGGTCGAGAAACGCGCCGTCCCTGCTCGGGCTGATCAACGCGTAGAGCGGCCGCTGCGGCCGGTAGCGGCGGTGAATCTCGGAGGCGAGGAAAAGGCGGTTGTGCCAGAGCACGAACGCGACGGGCTCGTCGCATTTCGCGCAATTGCGGATCGTTTCCTCCGATGCGACAAACCGCAGCGAGCTCCCCCACCAGCGCACGAAGACGCCGACGGGCCAGAGCAGCAACCGGCGCCAGCCGGTGATCGCATGAACGGAAGGCGGCGCGGAAAGAGGGGAGCTGTCGGCGGGCGGGTTCAGTTGCTCCAACTTCGGCGAAACGAGCGCGCGCGCCAAGCGAAGAGTCGGAAGATTTGTTATCGGTTATGGCCGATCGCTCAATGGGTCGTTGCGGACGTGAAGCCGAAATGGCCCAATGGCCATTAACCAATCGCCAATGAGAAATCTTCCGCCGTGTCCGAATCTGCCCGTGCCGCGCCGGGATCTCGACTGGCGCTTGCTGCATGCGTTTCGCGACGGGCATCGCGGAGCGGAGTTTTACGAGGCGTGCCTGGAGTATGCGCACGCGCTGTGGCAGCGCGGACTGGCGGCGCGCGCGATCCTCTGCCTCGACCGGGCGTTCGGCGCGGAACTGCGCGGAGACGAGGCCGTGCTCGCCCGATGGCCGCTGCCTTACGGGGCGGTGGCGTGGTTCATCGGGCGCGCGCCGCCGGAGGTGTTTCTCGGGAATCCGCGCGTGCATTTCCAACACCTCGCCGGGCGGATGAACGAGCCGCGGATCGAGCAACGCCGCTGGCGGGCGTGGGCCTGCTGGGCGATCGCGCGAGGCGTCCGGCCGGATTTGCCGGGGGACCCGCGGCATCGAATCGAGGAGCCGGGCCACGCGGTGATCATGGCGAGGCTCGCGGAGCACGGACATCGCGGCGAGGCGGAGTCATGGTCGGCGGTGGTCCGGTCGCTGGCCCGGCCCGCGTAGCGGAGAAAACGCCGGGCATCTGCGCAGCGCCGGCTCGGGCGATTCGATCAGGCCGGGAACCGAGGGCGGCGGAAACGCGGAGAGACGATGCTGGCTTTCCAGCGCCACCCGACCGGCGGGTGCGCGCCGGGGATTCATCATGAGCACGACACCCATCAAGATCGAAGCCGCAGCGTCGGCGAACGAGTTTGGCCACATCGAAAAAGCCCTGGAGGCGGTGCCGCGCGTCTCGTCCGTGGAAGTCGGCCCCGCGGCCGGGACGGCGACGGTGGAGCACGACGGTGCCGACGTGGGCGAGATGAAGGCGGCGGTGCGCGGAGTCGGATTTATCGCGCGGCTCGACTGAAACCAATCGCGGACGATTTGGGCGCGAAGAACCGGCCGCCGATGAGGGTGGTGCGCGGGGTTTCGGGCGGACCCGTTTCGCCCCGCTGAACCGCGGCGGCGAGCATTTCGACGGCGGCGGCGCCGACTTCGCTGGCGTTGTCGAGAATTCCGGCGAAGCGGGCGGTGGCGGTCGAATGCAGCGTGGTCGAGGCGAGCGTGATGGTCCGGCGCTGGCGGGCCGTGAGGAACTCGTGGATCTGCGACACCGTGGGCTCGCCGTTGCTGATGATGGCATCGGGGTGGTGCCGCGCGATCCACGCGCGGAGGGCGCCGGGGTCGGGCTCGTATTGCGGAATGATCAACGGCGGGACGGCGGCGCCGCCGCCGAAGTGAATGTGCCACAAATACGGCGCGAGCACGCGATGGTTGACGCGGACGTCGTGCTCGGCGACGGGAACGAGGCCGATGCGCCGGCAGCCGCGCAGCGCGAGCTCGCGGCAAAGCAGGAGCATGTTGCCGAAGAGGTCGGGCATGGCGTCGTTCAGGCGCGGACTCAGGACCGACGGCGTGGCCGAGACGGCCGAGAACCTCGACCAGTCGATCAGCCGGTCGAGGTGCACGGGCTCGCGCATCGGCAGCAGCAGGAGGCCGGCGATGCCGCGGTTGACGAGGATGCGTTCGAGTCGCCGGGGCGTGAGACCCGGTTCGTCGATTGCCATGACGTCGAGCCCGAAGCCGAGCGAGTCCGCCCGGTTGCGCGCGCCGGAAAGGACGGCGGCGCCGTAGTCGAGCCGCTCGCCCGGCGGCGACTGGAGGCACAGGCCGCAGAGCGTCGACTGCCGGCGCTGGCCGCGGCTGGTGCGGAGATGGTGCATCAGCTTCGCGACCGCGGGATCGGGGCGGTAGCCGTGGGCGGCGGCGAGTTTGCGCAGGCGCCGGCGCGTGGACGCCGGCAGGCTCGGGTGATTGCGCAACGCGAGCGAGACCGTCATCGCCGAAACGCCGGCCAGCGCGCCGAGCGTGCGCAGGGTCGGGCGGGCGGCGGATGGGACGGTGGTGGACATTTTACTGTAAAACAGAAAAGGCATCGTCACGCCGCGCGTCAAAACCGAATGTCGCGTCGTTTTCCCCGCCTGACGCAGCGACCCGGTTCCACCGATGATCGGTTTCCCTTTCCAGACCTCCCGCCCCTCGCGGCCGCCGAACGTCCCCGCGGCGGAACGGAGCGGAGCCGGCAAAGCGGGCGGCGAGTTCGACTCGACGCTGGTGAATGCGGTCGACCTCCGGATCCCGGGCCTGCATCTCCGCAGTTTTGCCCTGCATCGACCGGCGGCGGGCCGCGCGGTGATCGAGCCGCATCCGCGATGCTGGTCGAAGGCCGTGTTGTTTCTCGAGGGCGGCGATGCGTCGGGGACGCAGCCGGAAGCGGGCACGGTGATGATCCTGCCGCCGGGCGCCACGCCGCGCAGCGAAACGGCGGCGGAGCGGCTGCCGCTGTGCGTGGTGTTCGATTTTCGGCTGGCGGAGCGCCTGCCCCGGATCGCGACGACCTGCGCCCTGCCGCGCGCGGAACT
>DASZPP010000253.1:0-10601 GCA_035549975.1 Opitutus sp. | reverse complement strand
CACCGGCGGACCGATATCGAGATTCTCGCGACTGTTCAGCCGCGTGACCGCCGGCAGCGGCGCGCCGCGGCGCATCTTGCCCGTGAGCCGGCCCCAGCCGAGGGGGCTCCACACCACCGTGCCAATCCCCTGGTCGAGCGCGAGCGGCATGAGTTCCCATTCATAATCGCGGCCCACGAGGGAATAATAGGCCTGATGCGCGACATGGCGCGCGAGCCCGAGCCGGTCCGACGCCGCCAGCGACTTCATCAGATGCCAGCCGGAGAAATTCGAACCGCCGATGTAGCGAATCTTCCCCGCGCGCACGAGATCGTCGAGCGCGCGCAGCGCCTCCTCCACCGGCGTTTTCGCGTCGAAGCCGTGCAGTTGGTAAAGATCGATGTAATCCGTCCCGAGCCGCCGCAGGCTGCCCTCGACCGCCGCGATCAAATGCTGTCGCGAGGAGCCCACGTCGTTCGCCGCCGGCCCCGAACGAAACGTCCCCTTCGTGGAAATCAGCACGCGCCCGCGCCGGCCCTTGATCGCCGCGCCGAGCACTTCTTCCGAGCGCCCGTCGCAATACACGTCCGCCGAATCGAACATCGTCAGCCCCGCCTCGAGCGCGATGTCGACCAGCCGCGTCGCCTCGGCGACGTCCGTGGCGCCCCACGCGGCGAACGAATTGTCGCGCGCGCCGCCAAACGTGCCGGTGCCGAGCGTGAGCACGGGCACCGCGAGACCCGAGCCGCCGAGTTGTCGGTATTCCATGATGATTTCGAAATGATGTCTCGAATCCGGGAACGCAAACCCGCCGGCGCTTCGCCGCTACGGCAGTTGCACGACCGCGAGGCCGTCCGCCTTCCTCAACTCGGCTTCCACCGCCTTGTCGCCCGCGCTGATCCGATACGTCCCGTAGAACGCCGGCACTTCGCAGCGGCCGTCCGCGCCGACGCGCCCCTCCCAACGCGTCCACCACTCCTTGTAGATCAAATCGTGATAGGCCTGCGCCGCGGGCGTCGGCGTCCAGTCGCGCTTGTAGAGCGACGATGCCGGGATCCAGTTCGCGCCTTCCCAGAATCCCCACATCAGGATTCCGTCCACCGCCGGATGCGCGAAACAAATCCGATAGTAGTCGACGATCGCTTTCGCCTTCGCCGCCTCCTCATCCGGCGTGAGCTGCGCGCTGCGATCCTTGAGATACCTCGAGCGCTGCCCCGGAAAATTGAACTCGGTCACACGGATGGGCAGGTGAAACTGCGCCAGCTCGTCAAGGGCATGCCGCAGCGCCACCGGATCAAACGTCTCGCCGTGCAGGTGCCCCTGCACGCCCAGCCCGCCGACCGGCATGCCCAGCTTCTGCATCGCCCGCACGTGCGCGACAAAATCCTCCAGCCGCCGTCCCGTGAGGATGTCGTAGTCGTTTATGAACAACACGGCCCCCGGATCCTCCTCCTTTACCCACCGCGCCATGTCGGCCGTGATGCCCGGCCCGAGGCGCTTCGCATAATAATCCTCGTGCATCATCTCGTTGTTCAGGTCGTATTCCGCGAAGCGCCCGCGGTAGCGCCCGCCAATGCCGCGTCCGCGTTCCTCGAGCGCGCGCCGCAGCTCGACGTCGCTCATCGCCTTCAGCCACGGCTGCACGTATTTCTCGACGCCCCAGTAAACGTTGTGCCCGCGGACCGGCAGGTGGTGCTCGTCCGCCCAGTCGAGGATCGCGTCGACCGTCGCGTAGTTCACATGGCCGCGCTCGTGCTCCATCGACAGCCACTTCAACGCGTTCTCCGGCACCGCCGAATTGAAATTCTCCAGGAAAACTTCGCGGTAGCGCGCCGCATCCGCCGCGGGCATCGAGCCGTCGAACGCGCTGTTCGCGATCGCAGCCCCAAACCAGAACTCGTGCCGCGTCTGCTCGACTTTCACCGTCGTGCCCGGCGCCGCCTCGATGACCAGCGTGCCCATCCGCAGCCGGCGGATCGTGTCGTTCTGGGCCGACGTCGCGGGATCGTCCGCGCGCAGCGCCATCGCGCCCGTCAACAGCAGCAGGATCGCGAGAACCAAGGGGTTGGAGATTTTCACACGCAGACCGACGTTCCTCCGCGGATAAAGTTGCCCGCGCTCCGCCCATCGCGCGCCCGCCAGCGCCGCACCGAAGTTTGAAACCGCTGGAACTGTTTTCGGCCGCGACCGTCCATTAGCCCTGGAGCTTTCGCGCAGATCCGGCCGGCGACGCAGCCCGCTTGCCCGCATGAGCCTGATCAACGACGCCCTCGCCAAGATCGAAGCCGAACGCGCCGAGGAGGCCGCCGCCATCGCCGCCGGCGTCAGCCCCGCCGCTCTCGCCGAGCGCCGCTACGCCTCCCGCCGGCGCAAATCCCTGCGGCCCGCCATCCTCGGCTCGCTCGGCCTTCTTCTCGTGTTTGCCGTGCCGATCGCGTTCCTCGTCCGCCACAACCTCGAGAGCGAGCAACCCGCCACGCGTCCCGCGCCCATCGCAATCAATCCCGAACCGCCATCCGCCGACCCGCCGCAATCGATTCCCGCGATCGACCCGCCGCCTCCCCAGCCCGAGCTTGCTCCGTCCACGCCACCGGTCGCCGCCTACGAACTCGCGGGCATGACCGCCGTGGGCAATCAAACGCTTCTCGGCATCACGCGCGTCAACGACCACCACAGCTCCTGGGTCGCCGTGGGCAAAACCGTCGGCGAAGTCACCGTCGTCAGTTACGACGCCACCAAGGACCAGGCCGTCATCCGCGTCGACGGCCGCGAATTCACCATCGGCCTCGCTGCCGCGCACGCCGCCGAGTGAGCGGCTTCGCAGCGGCGGGCCTCCGTGCCGGCTGATTTTTCACCTGAACTCCGGCAGGCAGGGACGCCTGCCGCTACCGTCGACCTTCGCTCCGCGCCTGCGTCAGCCCCGGCCAGGTCTCCCCCCGCGTCCAAAACGCGTCCTCGCGCCCGCCGTAGTAGCCGTTGAGCACGCGATCCATCACCGCCTGCGTCCGCCGCGCCGACTCGCCCGTGCTCGGGCACGTGCCGCGACCGAGCAATTCGTCCACGATCGTCTGGATCAACGGCTGCGCCACGTGCGGCGGATTCGCGATGTCGAAAGCCTCTCGCCCGTTCGCCGTGTCGAGACGCACCGGCGTCGCGGAAAAGAAATCCACCGCGACGCGTCCTTTCGTCCCATAAAACTCCAGCATGTCCTCGCTCACGCCGCTGGAAAAATTCCACGTTGCCCCGCCCGGCACGCCCGCCGCCGTGCGAAACGTCATCGCCACCGCATCCTCCACGTCCGCCGCCGTCGCGATCCGCGCCGCCCGTCCGTGCACGTCCTCGAGCGGGCCGAGACAAAAGTCCAAAAAATCCAGCAGGTGCGATCCGAGGTCGAGCAGCAGCCCGCCGCCCGCGTTCTCCGCGTTCACCCGCCACGCGTTTTTCGCCGGATCCGCATTCGCCGGCATCGGCCACGCGAGCCGGTAGTTGATTCCCGTCAGCGTTCCGATCGCGCCGTCGAGGAGTTCGCGCACCTTCAGGAACCGCGGCATCGCCCGGCGGTAGTAGGCCACGAACAGCTTCACCCCGGCGTCACGGCACGCCGCAATCATCGCATCGCACTCCGGCGCGTGCCGCGCCATCGGTTTCTCGACGTAGCACGGCTTCCCCGCCGCCGCGGCAAGCCGCACCCCTTCGAGATGCACGCCGGGCGGCGAGGCAATGTAAACCGCATCCACCTCCGGATCGCTCACCAACGCGCGGGCGTCGTCATACCACCGCGGCACGCCGTGCCGTTTCGCGTAGTCCGCCGCCAGCGCGCCGTTCCGCCGCATCACCGCGACGAGCTGCGAGCCGTTCGCCTTCTGAAAACCCGGCCCGCTCTTCACCTCCGTCACATCGCCGCAGCCGATGATGCCCCAGCGAATCACGTCGCGCGCGAGCGCTGAATTCGAAGCCGTCATTTGGCGAGTCAACCCTCGCCCCGCTTGCACGCAAGTCCGCCGTCCCGTGGGCATTCTCGGAGTGCGGCAGTCCTCCGCCGCTTTCGATCCAAAGCGCCAGAGGACTGGCCACTCCAAAATCGTCGCAGCGCCCGACGAAGCGGCGAAGGAGTTTCACGCCATTTGGCATTCCGGGATGCCGGACCTCGGCGCTTGACGCCCTCTCGCGCCTTCCCCGTGCTCGACACCTCCGGACGTGATCGCCCCCGCCCCAACGTCTGCGGCTCCGGCCGTTCGCGCCACGCGCGTGCGCTACCGCGTCGTCTCGCTGATCGTCGCCCTCGCGATGGTCACGTATCTCGACCGCGCGTGCATCGGCTCGCTCGCGCCCGCGATCATGCACGACCTCTCGCTCAGCAAGGAACAGATGAGCTGGGTCTTCAGCGCGTTCGCACTCGCCTACGCGTTGTTCGAAATCCCGACCGCCTGGTGGGCCGACCGCCGCGGCACCCGCCGCGTGCTCACGCGCATCGTGCTCTGGTGGTCGGCGTTCACGATGGCCACCGCCGCCGCGGTCAATTTCGCGTCGCTCGTCGCGATCCGTTTCCTGTTCGGGCTCGGCGAAGCCGGCGCGTGGCCGTGCGTCGCGCGCAGCTTCTCACGCTGGGTGCCGCTCGCCGAGCGCGGACGCGTCCAAGGCGTCTTCTTCAGCGGCGCGCACCTCGCCGGCGGGCTCACGCCGCTCGCGGCGGTCGCGCTCGGCGAGGCGTTCGGCTGGCGCGCGGTCTTCGCCGTCTTCGCCAGCATCGGCCTGCTGTGGGCGGCCATCTGGTTCTGGTGGTTTCGCGACGATCCGTCCGAGCACCGCGCCGTCAATTCCGCCGAGAACGAACTCATCGTCGCCGGCCGCCTCGACGCGCCATCCGCCCACGAGGGCTGGGCCTATTGGCGCCGGCTGCTCGGCCATCGCAACACCCTGCCGCTCTGCCTCGCCTACATTCCGAACAGCTGCGCGTTCTATTTCTGCATCACGTGGCTGCCGACCTACCTGAAGGAAAAACACGGTTTCGCCGCGTTGTCGCTCGGCTTCTTCGCGGGGTTGCCGCTGATCGTCAGCGTGCTCGGCGACCTTTTCGGCGGCGTGGCGACCGACTGGGCGACGCGCCGGTTCGGCCTCCGCCTCGGCCGCGCCGGGGTGAGCGGCGTGGGCAATCTTCTCGCCGGCGCCGCGATGATCGCCGCCGCGCTCGTGCACCAGCCGATCCTCGCGATCACGCTCATCTCGCTCTCCGTCGCCGCCACGATGGCCACGCTCGGCGCGACGTGGTGCACCTGCCTCGACATCGGCGGCCGGCACGTCGGCGTCGTCAGCGCCGCGATGAACACCTCCGGCAATCTCGGCAACGTGATCGCGCCGCCGCTCGTGACTTTTCTTCTCGCGAAATTCCACGACTGGAACGCGCCCATCCTCGCCATCGGCGCCCTGTTTGTGGTCGCCGCGCTCTGCTGGGCCGCGATCGATCCGCGCGATCGCGTGTTCGAGTAGCGACTCACGCGCCTTAAAAAGTAGCGGCGAGCGCCAGCGAGCCGATTCCGCCATCCACTCGCTGGCGCTCGCAGCTACACTTCTTCTCGATCCACTCTATCCGATCACCACGACCTCGTGATCCGCGATCGGCGCAACGTCGAACCGCGCCCAGCCGTCGCGCACCTGCGCCGCAAAGCTTCCGCCGCGCACCAGCCACCGGCCGCGCGCGCCGTTCACGCCGTCGTCCAATCGCACCGTCACGCGCAGCGGCCCGACGGGGATCAGCTCCTGCACCGGCGTCCGCCACGTGCCCGCACTCGTGAGATTCACCAGATGCAGCACGAGCCGCCCCGGCTGGCGGTAGAGCTGGCAGTCGAACAAACCCGCGCCCTCGACCCGCAGCGGGACGTCGTCGCGCGCCGCCCAGCGCACGAGCTTCGCCAGCAGGTCGCCGTGGTCCGGCAAGTTCCCGCGCGCAAACCGCCGGTCGAGGTCCGCCGGCAAATAGGCCACGCGTCCGCCGCCCGCAGCTTTTTCGTTCAACACGAGCGCCGCGATGTCCGTCTTCGGCTCGCGCATCCACACCTCCTCCGGCGGCATCGCCGGCACCGGCGGCACGAAGGTCAGCGGCACCGTCGCGCCCGGCGCGACTTCGATCGGCTCGAGTTCACCGCCAAACGCGAGGATATCCGTCGCCTCGAAGCCGCCCAGCACTTCGGGTCGTTTTTCTTTCGGCAGCCGCAGATAAGTCTGCGACCACGCGTGCGACGCCTTCGTGCGCCGCGTCTCGTCGCGCCAGGGATGCGTCGCCGGCAACCGCACGCCGAACAGGTGCGCGAGCGCGAAGTCCGGCCGCGTCTCGCCCCACTCGTTGCACAACGAGCTCTGGCCCGTCGCCACGAGGCTTCCGCCCGCGCCAACAAATTTTCCCACCGCCGCGACCTGCGCATCCGACAGCGCCGCAAGATTTGGCAGGATGATCGCCCTCAGCCCGAGTTCGCCCGCGACGCGCTCGAGGTCATCGATGTGCACCGGCACGTAGGGGATCCGCGCGCGCACGAGCGCCTGCATCCAGCCGTTCCACGGATCGCCCACGAGCGCGCCCGCGTCGTCGCGGCCGAAGAAATCCGTGTTTCGCTGCGACCACACGAGCCCAACCGTCACGACCGGCCGGCGGTTGATCAGAAACTCCTCGTGATCGCGATGCCATTGCCAGAGCGGCGGCGCCGTTTCGAAGACCCGCCGGTCCTCCTGCACGGAGCCGAGCATGTGCCACCACGGCTGCACGCCGCCCGCGATTCCCTCGATCACCCACATCCGCGCCTCGGGTTCCGGTTTCGCCGCAAGCCGGAAAATCCGGTCCGCCAGCATATACATCGACATGCTCTCCGGGATCACCTTGTCCCAGCCGCCGACCGCGCGGATCCGTTTACCGATTTCACCGTTGTGTTGGAACCCCTCGCTGTCGTTCCGCCGCTGGTCGTCGAGCATCACGAGCTCGGTGCGCCGGTAAATCTCGCGATCGTCGCGAAACACCCGCGCCTGCCATTCCTGCGAACCCGACATCATCCCGACCCACAGGCACTCCGGCCCGCCGGCCGCGCGGGCGATTCGGTTGAACTCGTCCCAGATTTCCGTCCGCCGCTCGTAATTCCACATGATCCAGTCGCGATAAACCGGATCGTTCCAGTCCGTCGCGCGCGGAATGCCGCGGCCGCTCCGCGCGCGAAATTTCCGCTCGCAGTTCGCACAGAAACACGGCTGCTGCCGCGTCGGCCCGCTCCAACTGTTGTCCGTGAATCCCTCCGGCCGGTAGCGCGTCGCCACCTCGCGCAAAATCGCCGGAATGTGCTCGTCGTAGTAAGGCCCATTCACGCACGCGATGTAGAGGCCCGTCGACTTGTAAGGCTTTCCGTCCGCAT
Source organism: Opitutus sp. (assembly GCA_035549975.1). Classification (GTDB taxonomy): domain Bacteria; phylum Verrucomicrobiota; class Verrucomicrobiia; order Opitutales; family Opitutaceae; genus Opitutus. The sequence goes on along the minus strand of DASZPP010000253.1, from coordinate 3,231 downwards.
CGACGGCGAACCAGTCCGGGTGCGCCCGGTGAAACGTCTCGTCCGCCCGATTCGAGTCCATCCGCGCGAAGACTGCGATTCCGTCCTCGTGCGCCGCGTGCAGGATCTCACCGAACAAATCCCGATCACCCAAAAATTGCGCCCGCCGCTGCAGCGGCACCGCGCTCGGATAATAGGCGACGATCCCGCCGGCATTCACGACGACGCCCTGCACGCACGTCTGCTTCCAATACTCGCGCCACCACGCCAGGTCGAACCGCCGCGGATCGATCTCCGTCAGGTTCGTTTGACCCCAGCGCACCGCGCGCCGGAACCACGGCACCCGCGCCGGCGAATCCCCGCCCGCCGCAGACAGCCGCCAGCCGCCGGTCGCGAGCAGCGCGGCGCCGCCGGCGATGGTCTGGACAAAATGACGACGCGAAAGCTCTGTCTTCGGGGTGTCGCTCACAACGGAAGCTAGGACGACAACGAAGACCAAAAGTGCCAAGCCGATCCTCCGATCCGCGCGACGGCTCAGTGTCGTCGGATTCGCGCATGCCCGATCGAAGCGGCAGGCCTCTGTGCCTGCCGATCCGCAGCGTCCACCGCCGGCAGGCAGGGACGCCTGCCGCTACCCACCGCAAGGCGGATGCGCCCGTGAAGAAGTCTCGGCGCGGGGGCGAATCTCGCCTACCAAATCCTCACCCCATGCAACTCCCCATCAAGCGCACGCTCGAGCGCCTGCCCGGCGGCATGATGCTCGGCCCGCTCGCGCTCGGCTGCGTCATCGCGAACCTCGCGCCGGGCGCGCCGAAATTCTTCGGCTCGTTCACGGGCGCCCTTTTCACCGGCGCGCTGCCGATCCTCGCCGTGTTCTACGTCTGCGTCGGCGCCACGCTCTCGCTCGAGGCCACGCCCTACATCCTGAAAAAGGGCGGCTCGCTTTTCGGCCTCAAGATTCTCTGCGGCCTGCTCGTCGGCATCGCGCTCGGCCGTTGGCTCGGCGAGGCGCCGGTCACCGGCGGGTTTTTCGCAGGGCTCTCCACGCTCGCCGTCGTCGCCGCGATCAACGACACGAATGGCGGCCTCTACATGGCGCTCATGGGCCAATACGGAAAGCCGCGCGACGTCGGCGCCTACTCGATCATGTCGCTCGAGAGCGGACCGTTCCTCACGATGATCACGCTCGGCGCCGCCGGGCTTTCCGCGTTCCCGTGGCCGACGCTCGTCGGCGCCATCCTCCCGCTGGCCGTCGGCATGCTGCTCGGCAACCTCGATCGCGATCTGTGCGAATTCCTGGGACGCGCCGTGCCCGTGTTGATTCCGTTCTTCGCCTTCGCGCTCGGCGCCGGCATCGACCTCGCGAACGTCTGGCGCAGCGGACTGCTCGGCATCGCGCTCGGCCTGGCTGTCGTCGCCGTCTCCGGCGTGTTGCTGTTCTTGGGCGACCGGCTCACCGGCGGCAACGGCACCGCCGGTCTCGCCGCCGCGTCCACCGCCGGCAACGCCGCCGCCGTGCCAGCGCTCGTCGCCGCCGCCAATCCCGCCTACACCGCCGCCGCGCAAAGCGCGACGGTGCTGGTGTCGGCCAGCGTCGTCGTCACCGCAATCGTCACGCCGCTCGTAACCGCGTGGTGGGCTGCGCGGGTGGCGCGAAGTCAAGAGTAGCGCGATGCTTCAGCCCGCCCCCTCAAACGGAGGCGCGGGCCAAGGCACCGCGTAGTGCACGCGTCCCGCCGCTCAATTCGTGATGTCGAACGTCGTGCTCTCCTGGCGAATCGGCATATAGGTCTTATACCACTCTTTCTGCGCGTCGCTGCCGGCGTAGGTTTTCAGCGCGGCCTCGTCGGCGAACTCCATCACGAAGGCATTGGCTTTCCCGCCCTGGACCTTGATCGATTTCACCCAGACGCGCTTGATGCCGTCGAACTTTGCCGGCAGCGCCTTCACGCCGTCGAGCGCCGCCTGGATCTGTTCGGGGGTCGTGCCCGCTTTCCACGCAACGGTGACGACGTGGATGACGGATTTCGGTGCGGTGCCGGTCTGGGCGCGAAGTGAAACGGCGAGCGTGAGCGCGCCGGCGAGGGCAATGATACGGAGCAGTGTTTTCATGGTTGGTTGGGGGTTGAAAAAATTTCCGGCTACTTCTGCGCGGCCGCAGCCGCCGCGATATCATAGATGAAAATCCCATGCCCGATGCCCGCGGCCTCACCCGCGTGGCCCATCTGGAACGCGATGTGGCGGCCGTCGTCGCTCACCACCGGATTCGACGCCTTGTAGCCGGGGTAATCGCTGAAAAACGTGAGCCGCGTGTAGGCGCCGCTGCCATCGAGCGCGAGTTTCCACAAGTCGATGTGGCCGGTGCCGAGTTTGTTTTGCGCGTCGCATTCCACGAGCGTCGCTTTGCCGTCCGGATAAATTCCCTCGGGCTCGTCGTAGATGTCGGGCGAATGCGTGAGGTTCGTCACCTGCTTCGTCGCGAGGTCGATGACGCACACGTCCGATTTGCGGCCGCCTTCCGTGTAGGCGCTGAACGTCATCTCCTTTTCCTCCGGCGGCACGAAGTTCTGCGTTTCCATCGTGCAGCGAAACGGCAGGTCCGCGCCGTCGATGATCAACCGCTTGTTCGCGATCGCCGGCGCACCGTCCGTGTAAACGATGTCCGCCTCGACCATCGTCGATCGCGAGAGATTTTCGCCCGGCTTCGGGTCCGTCCATTCCGGCCACGCGATGTGCAGCCGCCGGCGCGACACGGCCGGGCCTTCGTTGCAGCGGATGCCGAGCGCGACCGGCGGCTTCGTGTCGCTCTTGTCGAGGACGAACAGGTAGCAGTTGCGGCGCGCGTCGTTGATGTTCTTCAAGTCATACGCGAGCGGACCGGCGAGCAGGATGTCGCCGTTCGCGAGATAAAGCGCGCGCGTGTAGCCGTAGTGCGGGTAGTGTTGCGTGAGGTTGCGGATCGCGCCCGTCGCGAGGTCGACCTCCATCGCGTCGCCGAAAGTCTTGCTGAGAAACAACACCTTCTTCCCGTCGAGCGACCAGTCCGCGCGCTCGCCGAATTGCGTGATGTGCCGGATGTAGGGCGGCAAATGATCCGCGGGGTTTTCGCCCTCGTGCGGCTGCGCCCGCGCAGAAACACCAACTGCAAGCACCGCCGACAGCCCCGCCACGCAAGCGAGCTGGCGCTCCATCGTAGCGGCAGGCCTCCGCGCCTGCCGCCCTTCGGTTTTCGAAAACCGGCAGGCACGGAGG
>DASZPP010000252.1:0-9664 GCA_035549975.1 Opitutus sp. | reverse complement strand
CCGGTCGGATCGAACGCCGTCGCGCGACCGACAGTGTTGACGAAGAGCTTGGTCGTCTCGTCGGCTCCCGCGATGACCAGACCGGCATGCCCCTTCTCGTAATTGAGTCCCGGCTGGTTGTAGTTCAGCGGGGCTGCCGGTCCGGATGCGCCATCGAGCACCAGCGACAGCGTCCCCGCCCCCGTCAGTTCAACCTGCACGATGTCGTCGTTCAGGTCGACGTACGTGAGCCGCATCGTCTGCCCGGGGTCGGCCGTGACCGCTGCGGCAGTTCCGGTCAGGAGAGTCTGGTCATACGTAAAGCCGGCGGGATGCAGGATGTTCTCGCCCACCAGCGTCGCGGCGCCGATCACTTTCTGGCTGGTGGTAAGACCGAGAATCGCCGATTCGCTCGCCGCCGAGCCAAAGGCACTCGTGGCGACGGCACCGTAAATGCCGGTGTCAGCCGGCTGCACGTTGCCGACCGTCAGGGTGGCATTGGTCGCGCCCGAGAGATCGGTGCCATTCCGCTGCCACTGCACCGCATCCGTGTTGCTGGTGACCACGGTAAACGAAGCCTGCTCGCCCAGACCCACCGCCTGGTTCGAAGGCTGCCCGGTGAAACTCGGCAACGAAGCGAACCCGACGATCTGGGCCTGATCGGCCTGGGCCGGAAACACCGTTCCATTCGCATCGCTTCCACCCACGAATTGGAGACTCCCCTCGGCGAACCCGCTCACCTGCACGGCGGCGCCATTCGGCTGGAGCAGCGAGCCGCCCACAATGCCAACAATACTCGCCGTGCCGAGTCGGATCGCAGGCACCGCCGTGCCCGACGCGGAGATGTTTCCAAGGTAGACAGGTCCGGTGAAATGCACGTTCGTCGCCAACACGCCGGTGACTCCGCTGCTTGCGGAATAATGGGCATCGGCCGTGCGCAAACCGCCAAAGTTGCTGCCGGTCCCACTGATGGGATCGCTGACAATAGTGACTTGCGCGATGTCGGCATAACCGTCGTAAACCGTCGATTCGTGCCCTTGGAACAGCAGGTTGCCGTTGTTCGCCGGATCATTGGTTGCGCTAACAGGCAAGAGAACGTTGTAGGCGCCCGTTGGATCCTCCACCGTCGCACGGGCGAGGGAAAAAATGGAGAGGTTCGTCGTCGCGTCCTCGTCGGTTACCCTGATGCTGGCGAGACCCTTCACATAGCTCACACCGGGATCGTTGTACTTCACCGCCTCCGCCAGTGGACCGCCATCGTCGATCGTGACGGTCATCGAGCCCTTGCCGGCAAATTCAGCGATCACGATGTCGTCGCTCGGATCAATGAATTTCACCCGCACAACTTGTCCCGGGTCGGGCGCTACCGTTACGCTTGGGCCCGTCATCAGGACGTAGTCCATGACGTTGCCATTCGAGTGGGGATAGTCGGATAAAATCTCGGTGCCCGAACCTGTGACCGACGCCGCCTTGCCGATCGGCCCCGTGAGCAAAAGTACACCGATCCAGGCAAACCACAGGGCGGCGACGAAACGACGTGTTTTCATTTGAAGCGATGGAATCGAAGTTGAAATGAACAGAGAAAGTGCGGCTGACCTCGGCGGCCCCGGAGCGCTCCGATTCCTTGCCGGATCGGCACGCGGATTTCCCCGGGAACGCGACGGACCTCGAGAAAATCGTTCCATCCCCCTCGACGGACGTCCCGATTGCCGGCAAAGGCGACCGGCTCATGGGCCGGCCTGCGGCCGGACCTCGTCGGGAGTCCCACGCGCCGCCGTTCGGAACGCGCCGCCGGCACTACGGACGCAGGTGAACAGCACCCCGACAACGCACCGGCTGGCGCATTGCCCGTCGAAGGGCGACGGCTGTCGTTCATGAACGTTTAAGCGGGAAAAGAAGCAGCCGGGCTAGGCGCGACGGCAAGGAGACGCAAAAGTTCTGCGCTCCGCGGCGTCCATGGCAAGCGCAAGTTCTTATCGCACGAAAATTATTCACAAAGAGCGGCGCGCGAACAGCGAGTGGCGGACGGATCGATGCGAATGCCTCCGTTGCTTCCGCCCGCTCCGTCTCCCGTGCGACCGATGCCGCCGCCCGACCGCTTACACAAACAGTCGCGGGCAACGAACGCGCCGGGCCGACGCCTCGGGTACTTTACGTGCGCCCCGCCACCAACCACGAACGGTCGTCGGGTCAAGACGCCACTCCGGCGCACGCCCGCAGCGTCGACACAACAGATGCCTGTTCAACACGCGTAGCGGGCCCGCCTGTCTTACTAAAAGTCGCCGAGGTCTACACCGGCGGCTTGCCGCGAAAAGCGCCGAAGATCGCCGCGACGATCAGCAGCACGAGGAAGATGAAGAACAGCGTTTGCGCGATGCCGGTCGCCGCCCCGGCGATCCCGGTGAAGCCAAGCAGCCCGGCGATGATTGCGACGACTAGGAAGATAAGTGCCCATCTTAGCATGGTGAAATCGGGTTGAGGTTTTGGGATTGTTGCAGCCGGCCAACTCGGCCGGCGCCTTCCTTCTCGCTCAATGCGTGCCACGGAACCGGCCGTTCGCTAAGTCGCCTCCCGCCAGCCGGCTCCATTTTCCGTGCCTTCGCCGCCGGCTCGCGCCCATGGGCAAATTGCATTTCCCGCCCACCGCGCCCGATGCACGCTGCACGACCGGACCTCGGACCAATCGCTCGCTGGTTTTGGATGTTCCATGGACGGCCAAGCTCCGTCCGGTCCGCGATCGGCGAGTGCGGACAATACCGAGGCTGTCTTTTTAAAACCCAAAAGAGGAGGGACGGCCACTAACTGTCTTCCAGCCTCACGTCTTGCTCGCGCAGGAACGGGACCAGTTCCTCGACGCCAAAATCCGCCAGGATCTTTCCGTGCCAGTCGAGCGTCGGCGTGAGCGTCTGGCCGGACTTGCGCTTCATTTCCTCCATCGCTCGCGGGTCCGCGATCACATTCTGCTCGCGATAGTCCACGCCGTGGCCGCGCAGGAAATCCTTTGCCTCCGTGCACCACGGGCAGCCGGGTTTCACGTAGAGTATGGGGAGTTCCTCGGTGGGCATGGCTTGCGATCGTCTTTCGGTGATCGGGGCCGCGATTGTCCCGCCGCACTGCCTTTGGTTCCACTCATCGTCGCGGCCACTTTCGCCTGTTCCCGCGCCCCGCCCGGCGCCAGACTCCCGTTCGTATGTCCACTCCGCTCAAAGTCGCGATCGTCGGCTGCGGCCGGCCGCAAATTTCGCTGCAGGGGTTCGGCATGGCCCACCGCCACATGGCCGGCTATCGCGCATCCGGCCGCTGCGCGCTCGCCGCCGTGGCGGACATCAACGAGACCAACGCCCGCGCATTCATCGCCGAGCACAATCCCGGTGCCGCGATTTTCTCCGACTACCGCGAGCTGATGGAAAAGATCCGGCCCGACCTCGTGAGCGTCTGCCTCTGGCCGCATCTCCATGCCGAAGCCGTCTGCGCGATCGCACCCTTCCGTCCGCGCGCGATCCTGTGCGAGAAACCCATGGACAATCACTGGGACGCCGCCCTCCGCATGCACGAGACGTGCAGGCAACACGGCGTTCTCCTCGCCATCAATCACCAGCGCCGTTTCAACCTGCCGATCGCGAAAGCCCGCGAGCTCCTCGCGGCCGGCGCCATCGGCCGGCTGCTCCGCCTCGAGGGCGCGTGGCACAACCTCGCCGACGCCGGCACGCACGTGCTCGACCTGATGTTCTTCTTCAACGGCGACACGCCGGCCGACTGGGTGCTCGGCCAGATCGACGTGCGCCATTCGACCAAGGCTTTCGGCGCGATCAATCCCGGCCACGGCGTGACCGAGATTCGCTTCCAAAACGGCGTGCGCGGACTCTACCGCTTCGGCCACGACCACGCCGAGCTCGGCGCGCTCCTGCGCATCATCGGCGAGGACGGCGTGATCGAAATCCTGTTCGACGCACCGTGGCTCCGCGTTCGCCGCGCCGGCCAGGCCGCGTGGGAGGTTGTCGACACCGGCGAAAACATCCACGACGACCAGGCGATCTATCGCGGCATCGCCGAAATCATCGCCTGCCTCGACACCGGCGCGGTGCCGCAGCTCGCGAGTGAACGCGCCCTGCGCGCGACCGAGGTGATCTTCGCCACCTACGAGTCCTCGCGCCGCCGCGCGCGGATCGACCTGCCGCTCGCGCCGGGCCGTTGCGCCATGCTCTCGATGATCGAATCCGGTGAACTCACGCCGACGTTCGCCGACCGAAAATAGGGCGCGCCTGAGACCGCCCGGCCTCGTTTCGACGACGGCCCGAAAAATTCACGTTCGCTCACGTTCATTCACGATTAAAACCAGCCCATGTTCGCTTCGCTCAACCCCGGTCACGTCGGCATCAAGAATCTGACTTTCCAACAAGGTCTCGCCCTGGCCGAGCGCCACGGCTTCGGCGGCTACGACGCGCAGCTTGCGCCGATCCACGAAGAAGTGACCGCCCACGGTGCGAAGGCCGTGCACGATCTCTACCTCCAGCACGGCCTGCGGATCGGCGCATGGAATCTTCCGTTCATGCCCTACCGCGTGACCGAAGCGGAGTGGCGCGCCGAGCTCGCGAAACTTCCGCCGCAGCTCGCCAGCGCCGACGCCCTCGGCGCCCGCCGCGCCGGCATGTGGATCATGCCCGGCAGCGACGAACGAGAATACCGCGAGAACTTCGCGTTCCACGTCACCCGATTCCGGCCGATCGCAAAACTGCTGGCCGATCACGGCATGCGCCTCGGCCTCGAATTCATCGGCCCGCTCACGTCGCAGAAACAGTTCAAGCATCCCTTCATCCGCTCCGTTCGCGAAACGCTCGAGCTCGCCCGCGCCATCGGCCCCAACGTCGGCCTGCTCATCGACGCGTGGCACTGGCATTCCGCCGGCGGCACGCGCGACGACCTGCGCGGCCTCACGCGCGACCAGATCGTCCACATCCATATCGACGACGCGCCCGCGGGCGTGCCGCGCGACGAACTGATCGACAACCGCCGCAAGCTCCCCTGCACGACCGGCGTCATCGACATCGACGGTTTCATGCGGGCCCTCGCCGACGCCGACTACGACGGCCCCGTCACCGCCGAGCCTTTCGATCCCGAAATCAACGCCCTTGGCACCGAGCCCGCCGCCGCGATCACCGCCAAGACCACCCGCGACGCCGTCGCCCGCGCCGTCCGCGCGCACGACCGCATGAAGTAGGGCGGGTCTCAGACCCGCCCCACCGGCAGCACCACTTCCGCGATCGCCGTGCCGTTGGCGCGATTTGGTTGGAATCGCATCCCGCTCTCGCCTTTCCTCGGTCGCCCGTCACCCCTGAAATTTCGGACGTTCCCCGCCGGCTTTCTTAAATCCCCATGCAACTCCACGGTCTCGATCTCGGCATCATCCTCGGCTACTTCCTCGTCGTCGTCACGCTCGGCCTCTGGGTCTCGCGCCGCGGCGTCAAGGACATGGACGGCTACTTCCTCGGCGGAAAGTCGCTGCCGTGGTATCTCCTCGGCGTGTCGGACGCGTCCGGCATGTTCGACATCAGCGGCACGATGTGGCTCGTCTACGTGCTGTTCCTCTACGGCCTGAAAAGCATCTGGCTCCCGTGGCTCTGGCCGACCTTCAACCAGATTTTCCTGATGATGTTCATGAGCGCGTGGGTCCGCCGCTCGAAGGTCCTCACCGGCGCCGAGTGGATCGAGACGCGCTTCGGCCGCGACCGCGGCGCCACGCTCGCGCACCTCAGCGTCGTCGTCTTCGCGCTCATCAACGTCATCGGCCTCCTCGCCTACGCGTTCAAGGGCATCGGCAAGTTCGCCGTCATCATGCTGCCGTGGCACTTCACGAGCCAGACCACCGGCATCCTCACCGACGAGAATATCTACGCCTTCATCCTGATGGGCCTAACCGCGATCTACGCGATCAAGGGCGGCATGATCAGCGTCGTCATCACCGAGGTCACGCAGTTCACCGTGCTCACGCTGACCGCGCTCACGATCGGCGCGATCGCGATCGTGAAGGTCTCGCCCGCGATGATCGCCGGCAGCATCCCGCACGGGTGGATGAACCCGTTCTTCGGCGCGCACCTCGGCATCGACTGGACCGGCATTCTCGACAAGGCCAACGCCGCGCTCGCCGCCGACGGCAACGAATTCTTCTCGATCATTTTCGGCCTGATGTTCTTCAAGGGCATCCTCGCCAGCCTCGCCGGCCCCGCGCCGACCTACGACATGCAGCGCATCCTCGCCACGCGGAATCCGCGCGAGGCCTGCCTGATGAACGGCTTCGTCACGCTCGTCCTCATGTTCCCGCGTTACCTGATGATCGCCGGCATCACCGTCCTCGCGCTCGGCTTCTGCATGCCGCAGCTCCGCGCGATGCAGACGCCCGACTTCGAGCAGATTCTCCCGCTCGTCCTCTCCGAGCACGTGCCGACGGGTGTCCTCGGCTTCCTGCTCGCCGGCCTCGCCGCCGCGTTCATGTCGAACTTCGCCGCCACGCTCAACGCCGCGCCCGCCTACGTCGTCAACGACATCTACAAGCGTTTCATCAATGCCAACGCCGGCGGCCGCAAGGAGGTCGCGCTCAGCCGGATCACCGCGATCGTCTTCCTCGTCATCGGCATCGCCTGCGGCATCCTCTCGACGAGCATCACCTCGGCGATGATGTTCCTCGTCGGCGCGCTCTACGGCGGCTTCGTGATGGCCAACGTCCTCAAGTGGTATTGGTGGCGCTTCAACGGCTACGGCTATTTCTGGGGCATGATCGCCGGCATCGGCAGCGCCTGCGCCGCCTCCGCCATCGTCGGCGACAAGTTCAACGTTCTCTACACCTTCCCCGCCGTCTTCGCCCTCTCCTTCATCGGCTGCATCGCCGGCACGCTTCTCACCAAGCCCGAGGACGACGCCGTCCTCAAAAAATTCTACAAGACCGTGAATCCCTGGGGCTGGTGGGGCCCGATCCGCGCCAAGGTCGTCGCCGAGGACCCGTCCTTCGTCCCGAACCGCGACGCCGCCCGCGATCTCACCAACGTCGCCGTCGGCATCGTCTGGCAGCTCTGCCTCGTCACCTCCGCGATCTACCTCGTGCTCCAGGAATGGACGATCTTCGCCGGCATCGTCGTGTTGCTGATTGCCACATCGCTGTTCATGAAATTCAACTGGTATGACAAGCTGGAGAAGGCGCCGTCCCAGCCCGCTGCCAAATAGAGCCGGTCAACCCAAACCGTCGCCGATCCGGTAGCGGCCGTCGTCCCGACGGCCATTTTCGACTGATCGCCGTCGGGACGACCGCCGTTACCTTGGGTTTTTTTCGAACCGCCCCGCTCACCAACCGAGCACCCGCCGGAACACCGGCTCCAGCTCGTCCGCCATCGCCTGATGCTCCGCACCCGTCGGGTGCCCGTTGTGCGGCACGCCCGGATAGTGCCTGATCGACGCGACCACGACCCGCTCATCGCGCACCGTTCGCGCGACCTCTTCCACATAGGCGTGCAGCAGCGAATGCCTCGGCCCGCCCGCATCGTCGTTCAGAATCGGCGAATCCATGATGACGATCCACGCCTTCGGCGCGTCGCGCCGGATTTTCCTGAGAAACTCCACGTAGGCCGTCACGAACTCCGTCTCCTCCGGCACGCCCGAGCCGAAATCGTTTGTCCCGAGCTGGATTCCGATCGCGTCCGGCACGTAGCGATGGTGATCCCAGCGCGCCGCCGGCTCGTCCGGCATCGCGAGCTCGTAGAACTCCGGCGCGTTGTTCGTCTTTCGGATTCCCTGCCAGTCGCGGATAACGCCCCGCCCGCCGTAGCTCACGAGCTCGCACTGCGCGCCGAGCCGCCGCGCCAGCACCATGCCATAGGAAATCCGCGCATTCGTGAAAATCGGCAGATTGTCGACCGGATCGCCCGGCTTCCACGCCGCGTATTCGCCGCAGGTCACCGAGTCGCCGATGAACATCAATTTCCGCGCCGGCAACTCCGGCCCCGACAGCAACGCCGCGCCCGGCCCGAGCTCGAAATCCACCAGCGTGCACACGCCCTGCCAGCTCTCCGTCCGCCGCGTGAGCGTCAGCGTGTGCTCCCCCGCCGCCGCCTGCTCGACCAGCGGATAAATGCGCTCGCCCTGCTTCAACTCCAGCAACGTCGGCGCCGCGCCGTCGAGACTCACATCGAAATCCGCGCCGACCTTCGGCGCATCCGCGCGCAGCGAAATGCCCGCGCCCCGAAAACGCAGGTGCACTGTCACGCCCGGAAATCCCATGCGCACCGCGCCATTCGGTCCATCCACCGTGCGCCCTTCGTAACCGATTTCGCGGGCGTTCGCCGGCATGACGCGGGCGGCGTTCGCGGATTCGGCGGCGGCGCTCATCGATGAAATGAAGCTCAACGCCGCGGCAAAAAAACAACGGGCAAACGGTTTCGGCTTCATGGGGTGCGGGCACTTGAGCGAACGAACGCGCTGTCGGCAAGTCCGCGAGTCCCGCTCCCTTCGGATTTCGGACTCCTCGACTTGCTTCGCGTGGCGGCAGGCGTCGCTGCCCGCCGAAATTGGCCGCTTGAAAGCGCCGGCAGGCACGGAGGCCCGGCTACACCGCAAAAAATACTATCTCAGCCATCGATCCGCGAAATCCAGATACGCCGACCAATCGAACGCCGTCATGTCGTGTTTCCCATCGCGAATGTGATAATGCAGCGCGCCGCCCACGGGTGTGTTGATCGGCGGCATGTCGCCGGCCGGCCCGTCTCGCCCGAACAGCCGGTAGACGGGCTCCGCCGCTTTCACCGCCAGGAACTCGCCGCGCGGGTCCGCCCAGTCATCGTCCTCCGCACTCGCCACGTAAAGCGGACGCGGCGCGACCAGCGCCAGCAACTCGTGCTGGTCGACCGGCAGCGCCGCTTCGTTGTCGTCGTAGCGCCGGAAATTTTTCGCGAACCAGTGCGGGAACTGCCCGTTGATCTTCGCCACCGTCTCGCCGTGGATGCGCTTGCTCAGCGCCGCGCCGCCGCAGCCGGAATCGTTTGAGATCACGAGCGCGAACCGCTCGTCCTGCACGCCCGCCCACAGCGCGGTCTTGCCCAGACGCGAGTGCCCGTGAACTGCCACGCGCTTCGCATCGATGTCCCCATCGGTCTCGAGATAGTCCATCGCGCGGCTCAGGCCCCACGCCCACACGCCAATCGCGCCCCAGTCGTCGCCCGCCCGCTCCTCCGTGCCTTTTCCGCCGAGCCAGGCGTTCACGCCCGCGGCCAAACCGTCCGGCCGGTCCGGGCAAAGCTCCCCGCAATACGCCGTCGCGGTCGCGTAGCCGCGCGCGATCACCGTCTCGATCTGCCACTTCGATGCGTCGCAACCCCGCGACGCCTCGGTCGCGCGATGATTCGCCGCCCCCGGCGCCTCGTCCGGCACCCATCCCGTCAAAAGCGCCACCCCCGGATCGTTCGCCACCGTGTGGTTGCCATAAAAATTCAGCCCGAGAAACGCCGGCCAGCCGCCCGGCGGAACCGGCGCATTTGGCAGATAAACCAGCAAATGCATCGCCGGCGCTGACGCTTCCTTTCCGAAATGGATCGTCACTTCCTTCCGCGTCGCTTTTCCGCCAAGCGCGTGCCGATCGACGGAGGTCACCTCGAAACTCATCCCCTTGGGCCGGCCCGCGCGCGTTCGGCCGTATTCCTCGCGG
>DASZPP010000251.1:0-8321 GCA_035549975.1 Opitutus sp. | reverse complement strand
CTCAGGTGAACGCGGCCGCGCGCGCCGTCGTCGAAAGCGAGCTCGACAAAGGCGTTGGCCTCGAGGCCGCCCATCGCGTCGTCGGCGTAGCGGAGTTCGCCGGGGACGCCGAACCACCAGCCGAGCAGATCGAGCGTATGCAAGCCGAGATCGAAGAGGACGCCGCCGCGGGTGTGCGCGCGATCGAAAAAGGACGGACCGACGGGCCAGCGGAACGGTCCGCCCTCGCAGATCGAAAAGTGGAGCAACGGGCCGAGCACCCAGTCGCGACAAAGCGAGTACAGGTAGCGGCTTGCAGGGAAGAAGCGTTTGTAGAGACCGACGGCGAGCAGCCGCTGGTGATCCTGCGCGGCGGCGATCATGCCGACGGCTTCGGCGGAGGAGGCGGCCATCGGCGCTTCGCAGAGGACGTGCCAGCCGCGCTCGATGGCAGTGATCGCCTGCGCGGCGCGGAAGGCAGGCGGCGACGCGATGATCACGAGGGTCCCGGCGGGGGCGGTGGTCTGCTCAAGGGCCGCGGCCTGGCCGGCGCGGGGAAAGTTTCGCGCCACCGCCTCGCGCGCGGTGCCCGACGGATCGACGATGGCCGAGACGCGCACCGCCCCGCTTTTCTGCAACGCGCGCAGCGCCGGCACATAACAATGCCGGGCGACGGCACCACAGCCGACGAGGATGACGCGACAGGGTGGAGGAGCGGCGGACATGACAGCTTGGTCAGGCGGCGCGGCGATCGGTGCCGGGCGGAAATGAGCTCGCGAGCTGCGCGTGAATGCGGACCGGATTGAACTCGGTGCGCGCGAGGCGCAGGGAAAGTTCGGCCCGCTCGAGCCAGGTGTCGCGGTCGCGAAGGGTCGCGAACCAGTGCTGCTGCGCGGCGGCGTCCTGGGGTTCGAAACAATACGGAAAACGGGTGCGGGCGGCCCAGTGCGCGACGGCGCTGTCGCGCGGGGCGATGATGGCGACGGGCAGGCCGAGGTGGGTGTATTCGATGATCTTGCTCGGAAAGCTGGTGGCGCACCACGGCATCGCGGCGACGGCGTCGGCATAGGAGGAAATGACACCGGCGGCGGTGGCCGCCAGATGCGCGAGCGCCTCGCGATTTCCGGGGAAGGGCGGCTGATAGCGCGCCGGCACGCTTTCGCACCACGCCCGTACGAGCGTCGACGCGGTCGCCATGAGCACGAGCCCGGCGCCACCGGCCTGCGCGGCGGAGGCGACGCGGCCGAGGAGCGGCAGTTGTTCGGGCCAGATGCGGCCGGCGTAATAGACCTGCGGCGTCCGCGCAAACTCGGGACGCCACGCGGCGCGATCACCGCCGCCTTCCGGGATCGGATAGAGCACGCGCCGGTGCATTGCCGTCGAGGGGAAGCAGTCCGCCAGCTCCGGCGACGCGAACCAGCAGAGATCGGCGGAGCGCAGAATGCGTTCGCTGGTCCGGCGGATTTCCATTTCGTGGCCGCGCGCGGCCGGGAACGCCGTGGCGTCGTCGTGCACGAGGATGTGGAGCGGCGCGCCGGTGATTTGCGCGACGTGCGTGGCGAGGTCGGCAGCGAAATCCGTGTGTGAGGCGAAGTAACAAAGAATCGCGTCCGGCGCGGGAAAGAGCGAAGCGGCCTCGAGGGCGAGCAGCCGGAGGCGCATCCAGCGGAGGCTGGAGAATTTCGCGCGATACGGCGGCCACCACCAGCGGCGATGGCAGAGCCGGCCGACGGACCAGCCGGCGGCTTCGCATTCGCGGTAGTTGCCGCCGTAATCGGCGAGGACGGCGATCGACCAGCCGTCGGCGGCGAAACGGCGGAGATGGCGGAGAACGATGACGGGGCTTCCCGTTTCCGCGGCGGGATTCTCGCCGATGTAGAGCAGTGTGGGCACTGAGGTTAAAAATTGTTCCGCGATCGGGATCGCCGCCGGCGCGCGGTGCGGGTGGTTGCGCTTCGTTCCTATCCGGTGGCGCCAGCGCTGACGTGCAGGCCGGCCGGCACGCCGGCCTCGGCCCACTCGAGAAAGGTCTCGATCTCGCGGCTGGCGAGCAGCGGCTGGGCGGTGGCGAGGCGTTCCTCGGGCCAGGTCCACCACGCGACGGCCAGCAGCCGCGCGACGATCGTTTCCGGGAAGCGCGAGCGGATCAGCTTCGCCGGCGTGCCGCCGACGATTGCGTAGGGCGGGACATCGTGCGTGACGACCGAGCCGCCGGCGATGATCGCGCCGTCGCCGATGCTGACGCCGTCGCGAATGAAAGCGCGCGCGCCGATCCACACGTCGTTGCCGACGATGATGGGCCGGCGTTCGGCAAAGCAATCGGTGGGGGCGAAGCCGCGTCCGCACTGGCCGCGGGTCGAATAGAACACGGGCGAGGTCGAGCCGAAGCCGGTGGGATGTTCGCCCAACCCGGCGAGAACTTCCGGGCCGATCGAGCTGAACGAGCCGACCGTGACGAGGTTCAGAAAGGCACGGCGGGCGACATACGTGAAGCGGCCGATGTGGGTGTCGGTGCACGAGGCGCCCCGCTGGATGCGAACGTAGTCGCCGAGCGTGGACTCGTAGAGCTCGACGGACGGCTCGAGCGTGCAGTGCCGGCCGAGTTGGGAGCGACCGACGCGGCTGCGGGCGCCGATCACCACGTGCTCGCCGAGCGTGACGCCGCGGAGGAGTTCGGCGCCGCGCAGGATGGCGCAATGGTCGTGCACGACGCTGCCGCGGGCGATTCGGGCGCCGCGTTGCACGTAGCAACCGGTGCCGAGCCGGGCGTGCGGATGACGCAGCCGGTGCCAGCGCGCCCGCAGCGTCGCTTTCACTTCCGGACGGAGGTGGGAGAGAAGGGACATGATGTCAGGCGCCGACCAGGCGGCGGCGCAGCGGCAGCACGAGCCGGCTGGTCAGCCAGATGCGGGGAAAGCTCCGGTCGACGCGACCGGAGCGGTAAAATTCGTTGATGCGCCAGCGGAGCGGAATGTTTTCGCGCAGCGGGATGCGGTGAACCGGAATCGAGTCGGCGAGCGCAGCGGACTTGAAGCGGTCGCTCGCCTTGCAGTGAACGCCGGAGCCGTCGTGGCCGATGTTCTGGACGAGCGACTGGGTTGGGAAAAGCGAGAGGCCGTCTTGCGCGAGCCACGAGGCATACCAGCGGACCGCCCATGAACGGATGCGGCCGGCGCGATTATCGAGGAGCTGGCGGTAAAAATCCGCATGACCCTCGATGTTGAATTTCCGAACGCGTTCCGGTGTGTCGAGCCACTTGAAATGGGCGTCGATGTCGGCGCGATAATGCCGCCACGCGCGCGCCCACGTGGCCCAGCCCCAGCACGAGAGGACGCGCAGGAAAACCGTGCCGCGCGCCGCGATCCCGAGGGGATACATGAAAGCGGAGACGTGCATGATGCGGCGCTCATCGGCATAGAGCGCGAGGGCGCGGTTGAGAAATTCCAGAAAGCCGGGCGAGGTGATGATGTCGTCCTCGAGGACGATCACGCGGTCGTGGTCGGCGAGAACCCGGTCGATGCCGCCGACGATCGAGCTGGCGAGCCCGCGATTTTCGGCGGACTCGTGGAGGACAACGTCGCGCGTCCACGGGCGGCTGCACACGACCGCGCGCGTGGCGGCAATGCATTCGCGGTCGGCGGTCGTGGCGTCGGGTTTCGGCCCGTCGGCGAAGACGATCAGCCGCGAGCTGGCGGCGAGGCGGTTGCGGGCCAGTGCCTCGAGTGTCCGGCGGGTGTGGTCCGGCCGGTTGTAAACAAACAGGGCGATGGGCGCGCGCGAGTTCACGCCGGAAGCTCAGGCGATCGATTCGACGCCGGTCTGAACCTGCCACGGCAGGATCGGGCTCAGGAAGCCGGGGCGGCGGCTGACGAGGCAGGGCGAGTCGCTGAGCCCGCCGCGAACCTCGAAAGTCAGCATCGGGCTCGAGTTGCCCGGCTCGCTGAACCAGCGGCGACGATACAGGCTGAGGTAGAGGCCGACGCGGTGTTCGCCCTCGTTGACGAGCCGCGCGGGGATGCGCGAGATCAGGCGGCACGGGCCGCGCGGGAGTTCGACCCACTCCGCCTCGGGCTGGTCGAGGTTCGTGCTGTAATAGAGCAGGTCCATCTCACCCGTGAAAAGACCGTAGCCGATCTGCAGGCTCGAGTCGGGCTTCAGCACCTCACCCTCGATCACGACGGAGACCGAGGTGTCGTTGGCCACCGAGTGCGAGATCACGTTGCCGCCCGCGTCGGCGAGATAGAACCGGTCGATGCGGAAATGGTCGTTCGCATAACTGTTGTCGTCGTTCTGCCAGAACGGCGACTGGCCGGCCTGCTGGTGTTCGAGCAGGTATTGGCGGACGATGTCGCGGACCTCGTCGCCCTCGCGGACCAGCTGGCCCTGGCGCAACATGACGGCGCGCGTGCAGATGTTCTCGATGGCGTTCATGTTGTGGCTGACGAACAGGACGGTGCGGTGCTGGCCATGGGAAATCTCCTTCACCTTGCCGAGGCACTTGCGCTGGAAGGCGACGTCGCCGACGGCGAGCACCTCGTCCACGATCAGGATTTCGGGCTCGAGATGCGCGGCGACGGCGAAGGCGAGCCGGACATACATGCCGCTGGAGTAGCGCTTCACCGGCGTGTCGATGAATTTGCCGATTTCCGAGAAGTCGACGATCTCGTCGAACTTGCGGCGGATTTCGGCCTTGGACATGCCGAGGATCGCGCCGTTGAGGAAAATGTTTTCCCGGCCGCTCAGCTCGGGATGGAAGCCCGTGCCGACCTCGAGGAGGCTGGCGACGCGGCCGCGGATGCGCACCTCGCCCTGGGTGGGCTCGGTGATGCGGCTGAGAATTTTCAGCAGCGTGCTCTTGCCGGCGCCGTTGCGGCCGATGAGACCGACGACGTCGCCCTGCTGGACGTCGAAGCTGACGTCGCGCAGGGCCCAGAAATCGCCGCGGTCCGCGAGATGGGTGCGGCGTTTTTTCACGCCGAGGGCGAGATCGTTCCGGCGGAGACGGGCCCAGCGGCGCTGGAGCTCGTCGCGCAGCGTGGTCATGCCGATGTCGCCAAGGCGGTATTTTTTCGAGACGTTGCGAACGGAGATGGTCGGATGAGACATGAGAGGAGGAGGGGCGGAGGCGCCGGCGGGTCAGGCGATGTCGATAAAGGTCCGGGATGTGCGCTGGTAGTTCAGCACGCCGAAGACAAACACCGCGACGGCGACGCCGGCGGAAAGGACCACGTAGGGAAGCGGCAGCGGGGGCGAGCCGAAGAAGAGGGCGCGAATGTTTTCGATCACCGCGGACATGGGATTGATCGCGGCGATCCAGGAGTAGCCGGGAAATTTATGCGCGATGTGGCTGAAGGGAAAAATCACGGGGCTGACATACATCCAGAGCTGGACGATGAAGCCGGTGAGGTGCTGAAAATCGCGGTATTTCGCCGTGATCGAGGCGAGGGCGAGGCCGACGCCGAGCGCGAGCAGCGCGGCGTGCAGCACGACCAGCGGCAGGAGGGCGAGGGCGGTCAGGAGGTGCGCCGCATCGATCGTGGCGCGTCCCGAGTAGACGTTGAAGCCGAGGATCACGAGGAAGGTGACGAGCTGGATCACGAACGCGATGAGGCTGGAGATGGCCATCGACAGCGGCACGATCAGCCGCGGGAAATAGACCTTGCCGAAAAGGCTCGCGTTGTGGAGCAGGGCGCTGCTGGCGGTCTTGAGCAGATTGGAAAAGTAGGTCCAGCCCAGCATGCCCGAAAGATAAAACAGGATCGGCGGGACGCCGCCGGTCGCGACGCCGAGCACGCGGCTGAAGACGAGCGTGAACGTGAGCGACGTGATCACGGGGTTGAGCACGGCCCAGGCGGGGCCGAGGATCGTCTGCTTGTAGCGGGCGAGAAAGTCCCGCCGCACCATCAGCGCGATCAGGTCCTTGTATTGCAGAATCCCGCGCCAGTCGATGTGGAGCCAGGACTGGTTTGGGCGGATGACGATTTCGTGCGTGGATTCAAGCGCGCTCATGGAACGGCAAAGGGGTTGGCTGCGCAGCGGTGGCGACGGCCGGGACGGACCAGGCGAGCGCCGCGAGCGCGATGGCATTGAGTTGGAGGGAGGGAAGCTGGAGGGGAAAATCGATCAGCGACTGGGCGAGCACCGCGACGAGGGCGGCGACGGCACCGGCGCCGATGAAGTCGCGCGCGGGATGCAGGCGAAGGCGCAAGACGGCGCGGATCAGCCCGCCGGGCACGAGCAGGGCCCAGCCGAGCGCGCCGAGCAGGCCCCATTCCACCACGGTCTGCAGGTAGTCCTCGTGGGTGAACTGGAGCATCAAATAAAAGGTGCGGGTGAACGCGTCGTGCGAGTGTGCGGCGGCGGCGGCCGTCCAGCCGCCCGGACCCCAGCCGAACCACGGCTGGGCGGAGATCGCGGCGAGCGCGGCGGCGTAGGCGGCGCCGCGGTCGCCGAGGAAATATGGGCGGTGGTCGGAGGGGACGAAGAGGTCGTCGCGCATCAACCGCGGCCAGGCGGATTCCGGCGGCGACGTCGCGACCGCGCCGCCGCCGGCGAGATTGGCCCAGACGATCTGGTGCCAGCGTCCGCGGATCTCGCCGATCCGCGTGCCGCCAAACTTGAACGCCGCCGCGACGAGCGCGACGGCGAGCAGGCCGAGCCCGATCCGAAGATGCGGGACGCGAGCCAGCGCGGCCCACAGCCCGATCCAGAGGGAAAACGCGGCGAGCGTGACGATCGCGAGGACTTGCGGCAGGCGCGACACGTGGCCGGCGTGAGCGACCAGGATCAGCGCGGAGCAGCCGAGCGCACCGTAGATGGCGACCTGCTTGCGCGGACGATGGCGTCCGTCGCGAATCAGCAGGAGGGCGAGCGCAAAGCCGAGCGGCCAGACGGAGTTCAGATACGCGCCGGCGGCCGTGTGGTGAAAGAACGTCGCGAAAAACGCGCCGGGGAGCCGTTGCGAATGGTCCCAGTAGATGCCGGCGGCGTGGGTGGCGTTTTGCAACAGGCCGAGCGCGGCGACGCCGGCGCCGGTGACGATCATCACGCCGGCGATGATGCGGCGCCAGGCCGCCTCGCGCGCGAGGTCCCACAGTGCGAGCAAGGCGATGATGCCGGAGACCGCCCAGCCGATGAGCAGAGGTTGCGAGCGCGGCACGACGCTGTAGGGCCAGCGGTCGGCGACGCGCGCGTAGTGATGGCGCGTGAATGGCGGCAGGGCGGGCTCCGGCAAAAAGAGCAGCCACGCCAGTGCGACGGCGGCGACAAGCAGGATACCGATCTGCATCGCGGGCGGCGGCAGCGGCCAGCGGCGGGCGAAGGCGCAGGCGGCGAGCCAGGCGAAACCGCCGGTGGCGACGAGCGCGATGAGGGTTTCGAAGGGCACGGGCCGGGTGGAGCCGTAGTTGAGCGGGGCGACGCCCAGCGCGGTGAGCAGCACGACGCCGGCGACGGTGCGCAGCGAATCGGCGAAAAGCGCGGAACGATGCCGGTCGGCGACCGGCACGGCCTCAGTTGGCGGCGGGCGCCTTGGTGTAGCCGTGATAGTACTCCTGACCGTAGGCACCGTAACCTTGATAACCACAGGCGCGGAAGCGCGATTCCGGCATTTGATTGATGATCACACCGACGACCTTGACCCCGGTTTCATGGACGCGCGCGAGCGTCTTGCGGACGTGGTTCAGGCGCACGGTGCCGAACTTGCAGATGAAAACGAGCTCCTTGCAGTAGCGCGCGAGCAGGAGCGCGTCGGGGAAAATGGCGACCGGCGGCGTGTCGAGGATGACGAGGTCGTAGCGCTCGAGCAGCAGCTTGAGCAGGCCCGAGGTGACGAAGCGGTCGAGCATCTCGGTCGGGTTCTTGGCGACTCCGCCCGACGGCAAGAGGTCGAGATTGTCGGCGAACCCGACCGCGGCCGGCGCCTGCAGCGGTTTGCCGCTCGTGCCGGCCCCGCCGGCGACGGATTGAATCCAGCCGCTCCCGACATCGACACCGAAGTAGCGGTGGAGCACGGGCCGGCGCAGGTCGCAGTCGACAAGCAGCGTCCGCCGGCCGTGGGCAGCGTAGACGGCGGCGAGATTGCTCGAGGTGAGACTCTTGCCGTCGCCCGGCATGCTGCTCGTGGTGATCAGCGCCCGCGGGTAGCCGCCGGTGGAGTGGACATCCATCGCGCTGTAGATGCCGCGGTAGCTTTCGGCGAGGCCGTCGTCCTTGTGCAGGCGGTAGACATGTGCGCGCTCGACCTCGCTCAGGCCCTCGATCGTCTTGACGGCGCCGAGCAGGACCTCGCCCAGCGAGTCCTCGACGTGCGAAACGGTTTTCACGCGCGTGTCGAAGAAGCC
>DASZPP010000250.1:0-14271 GCA_035549975.1 Opitutus sp. | reverse complement strand
CCGCGGATTGCCCGCCGCGGAACGCGCGGCCGTCGGCGCGCGCGTCCTCGACCTCGTTCGGCTCACCGAAAAGTCCCGCGCCTACCCGCGCCAGCTTTCGGGCGGACAGAAAATGCGCGTCTCCCTCGCCCGCGCGCTCTCGCTCTCGCCGCCATTGCTTCTGCTCGACGAGCCGTTCGGCGCGCTCGACGAAATCACCCGCGAGCACCTCAACGAGGAACTGCTGGCCATCCGCGACCGGCAATCGTGGACCGCGTTCTTCGTGACCCACTCCGTCGCCGAAGCCGTCTTCCTTTCCGACCGCGTGCTCGTCCTCTCCGCCAATCCCGGCCGGATCCACACCGAGGTTCGCGTCGATCTCCGGCATCCGCGCACCGCCGAGACGCGCCTCGCCCGCAACTATCACGATCTCGTCGCCCACGTGTCCCGCCTCCTGCGTTCCGCCGAAACCACCAGTGTAAATGGGGCCGCGGCGCCCTCGCCGCGCTCTCCGTAGTGGTCGCATCCCATGCCTCGCCGCATCCTCAATCTCATTCTCCCCGCCGCCACCGGCGCGCTCTTCATCGCGCTGTGGTATGGCATCCACGCCTTCCTTTCGGACGACTATCGTTTTCTTCTCCCCACGCCGGGCTCGGTTGTCTCCGCCTTCAGCGACAACGCCGCCGTGCTCGCCCGCGCCACGCTCAACACCACCGAGGGCGCGCTGCTCGGTTTCGCCGCCGCGATCCTGCTCAGCATCGCCTTCGGCCTCGTCCTCTCGCTTTCGCCGCTCGTCCGCGTCAGCCTTTATCCATATCTGATGCTTCTCCAGATGACCCCCGTGATCGTCGTTGCGCCGATCCTCGTCCTCTGGGTCGGCGCGGGCATCAAGAGCGTCGTCGTGATCACCTTCCTTATTTGTTTCTTCCCGCTCGTGGTGAACACCACGCAGGGCCTGATCTCGACCGACCGCAATCTCGTCGAGCTCTTCCGCATGTGGCGGGCCACGCGCGTCCAGCAAATCCTCCTGCTCCGCGTGCCGGCCGCGCTGCCCTATTTTTTCACCGGCCTCCGCATCGCCGCCACCCTCGCGCCGATCGGCGCCCTCGTCGGCGACTACACCGCCGGCAGCTCCGCCGGCAACGGCGGCGGCCTCGGCTTCGCCGCACTCGTGTTCTCCAGCCGCGCCCAATACCCCGCGCTTTTCGCCACCGCCGTCGTCACCTGCGTCCTCGGCTTTTTGTTCGTCGCGATCGTTCTCGTCCTCGCCCGGCTCACGCTTCATCACTGGCACGACTCCTTCGACCGCCCCGACCTTTGATTTCGCCCGGGACGATCAACGCCGTCTTTCGTCAACTCCCTTCCCCATGAACCTCCCTCGCCTCCTCGCCCTCGCGCTGTGCTCCGCCGTCGCCGTCCTTGCCGCCGACCGGCCCGTTCATCTCACCGTCCAGCTCGACTGGATTCCCGAGCCCGAGCACGGCGGACTCTACCAGGCGCTCGCCAAGGGCTACTTCGCCGCCGAGGGCCTCGACGTCGAACTCCTCCCCGGCGGACCCAACGCCCTCGTCATGCCGAAGGTCGCCACCGGCCAGGCCGACATCGGCCAGGCCGACAGCACCAACACGCTCCTCCAGCAGGCCGAGGGCCTCCCCGTCGTCCAGTTCGCCGCCGTGTTCCAGGACGATCCCTCCGGCCTCCTCGTCAACGCCGACAGCGACGTCCGCACCTTCGCCGACCTCGACGGCAAGACCATCATCGCGCGTCCCGAGTGGGCCTTCCTCCCGTTCCTCCAGAAAAAATACCACGTCCACTTCAACGTCGTCCCGCAAAACTTCTCCGTCGCCGCCTTCCTCGGCAACAAGGAGGCGATCCAGCAGGGCTACTACATCGCCGAGCCCTACCACATCGTCCACGCCGGCGGTAAAAAACCGCGCTTCCTCTCCACTTGGGACGCCGGCTTCCGCGCCTACGCCGTGCTCGTCACGAGCAAAAAATTCGCCCGCGAACACGCCGCCGAACTCCGCGCCTTCACCCGCGCTTACATCCACGGCTGGCGCGACTACGTCGAAAACGATCCCGCGCCCGCGCACGAAGCGCTGAAAAAAGCCAACCCGAACAACACCGACGAATTCATGATGGCCTCGCGCCAGCTCATCATCGACGGCAAGCTCGTCACCGGCCGCGACCAGCCCGGCGACGCCGCCATCGGCCGCCTCGATCCCGCGCGCTACGCCACGCAAATCTCCCAGCTCGAGGACCTCGGCATCCTGAAAAAAGGAAAGGTCACCGCCGCCACCGCGATGACCACCGCCTTCCTGCCGCAGTAGCCGGGTCTCCGGCCCGCCCTTGAGCCTCTTCGGAAGTTGGCCCAGAGAGATTTGTCACAACGCCCGGAAACACCGCAACGCGAGGGACGCGGAGAGCGCAGGCGCCCTTCGACCTCTTCGCGTTCTCCGCGTTTCCAATCGCGGGTCGCTGCAGGGAAATTGGCCATTCACAATGCCTTTCGCCGCCTCGATCGGTGTCTATCTGTGTTCATCGGTGGCCGAAAAAGATCCTGCTCCATTCCGTGCCTTCCGCGGTTAACCCCATACCGGCCGGGCCGCAGTTCTGCTGCGCTGGATAATCCGTGGTCTCATGCCGCCGCCCGCGCGTCATAGCTTCACCCTCGGCACCGCGATCTTCCTTCGCGCCCTCGCGATCGTTCATCTCGTCGCGTTCGTCTCGCTTTGGGTCCAGCTCCCGGGATTGATCGGCCCGCACGGCATCCTGCCCGCCGGCGAATTTCTCCGTCGCGTTCACGAACAAATCGGCGCGTCCGCCTACGCCGAGCTCCCGACCCTTTGCTGGATTTTCGGCACCGGCACATTTCTCCACATCCTCTGCGCCGCCGGCGTGATCCTCTCGCTGCTGCTTTTGGCCGGCATCGCGTCCGCGCCCTGCCTCGCCTTGCTGTGGATCTGCTACCTCTCGCTCTCCAACGCCGGCCAGAATTTCCTCAGCTTCCAGTGGGACGCGCTCCTCCTCGAAGCCACGTTTCTCGCGATCTTTCTCGCGCCCTGGTCGCTCCGCCCCTTCTGGAGCCGATGGAGGCAGGGTGCCCTCACCCCGCTCCGCGAGCCGCCCCGCCTCGCCCGCTGGCTTCTGCGCTGGCTGCTTTTCCGCCTGATGTTTCTCTCCGGTGTCGTCAAACTCTCCAGCGGCGACCCGACCTGGCGCGACCTCACCGCGCTCAGTTACCACTACGAAACGCAGCCGCTTCCAAACCCGGTCGCCTTCTACGCCAACGCCCTTCCGCTCTCCGTCCAGCGCGCGTGCTGCGCCGGCATGTTCGTGATCGAGCTCTTCGTTCCCTTCTTCCTCTTTGCTCCGCGCCCACTCCGTCACAACGCCGTCCTGCTCCTCGTCGCCCTCCAGTTCGCCATCGCTCTCACCGGCAACTTCGCCTTCTTCAACCTCCTCACGATCGCCCTCGGCCTCCTCTGCTTCGACGACGCCTTCTGGCGCACCGCCACCCAGCCCGCCCGGCGCCTCGCCGCCCGCCTCTTCCGCCGCCCCGTCGCGCACACTTGTCATACATTATATGACAAACTTCTCACCGCTCCGTCGCCGGATTCCGCCGGCAATTGTCATACATTATATGACAACGCCTGGAGGCTCTCCTACTGGCAGCGCACACTATCGTGGGCCGGCGCCGCCTTCGTCGTCAGCTACACGTCGCTGCTCGCGATCCCTTCTTTCGCTCCCGCGCGACGCTGGCCGGACTGGTTCAATCCCGCCGTCCGCGCGGTCGGTCCTTTCGAGACGCTCAACAGCTACGGTCTCTTCGCCGTGATGACCCCCACCCGTCCCGAACTCATCTTCGAGGGCAGCGACGACGGCCGCGACTGGCGCGCCTACGAGCTTCCCTACAAACCCGGCGATCTTTCCCGCGCGCCGCCGTTTGTCGCGCCGCACCAGCCGCGCCTCGACTGGCAACTCTGGTTCGCCGCGCTCGGTCCGCCCGAACGCAACCAATGGGTTTACTCCGTCTGCGAACATCTCCTCCGCGGCACACCCGAGGTCCTCGCGCTCTTCGCCAAAAATCCCTTCCCGCAAAAACCCCCACACTCCATCCGCGTCGTCCGCTACGATTACGAGTTCACCACCCCCGCTGTCCACGCCCGCACCGGCCGCTGGTGGACGCGCACGCCCGTCGACTTTTACATCGAGCCCCTCTCGCTTCGTTAGAGCGTTTTCAAAAATACCGTAGCCGAAAGTTTGGCCGAAGGTAGCGGCGCTCGTCCCGACCGCCATCGTCGGAAAATGGCCGTTGGGACGACGGCCACTACCCTCGATGCCACGGCTGCAGTTTGATGAAGCCGCTGCAGCGCGAATCTGCGCTACCCCTCGCAGCCACTGCAAAAGCGAAGCCTGCGCTCGCAATTATTCGTGTTCATTCGTGTGCGTTCGTGGTTCCATTCGCGACCCGCAAAAAAAATGCCGCCTGCCCGCGACCGCTTCCTCACGCTCCTCCGCGCTGCCCTCGCCGGCGGCACGCTCAAGAAACTCACGCTCGGCAAACCGCGCACGCCCGCCGCCGACCCGACTCTCCGCAATCTCTACATCCGGCCCGTCGCGCTCAAATCCGGCCCGCACCTCTCCTTCCTCTGGCGCCACGCCACCCGCGACATTACGAAAAACCTCCCGCCCGACGCCGCCCTCGCCGAAATCGATTCCCTCCTCGGCCCCACGTTCCTCGATGCGCACCTCTTCGCCGCCACCGAATCCGCCCAGCTCGAAACCCAACCCGACAACACCGCCCGCCTCCGCGTAAAATCCCATGGAGGCGCGACGCCCCCGTCGCGCTCCGCCGCCCCGTCTCCCTCCTCCCTTCTCCCTTCTCCCGGCGCCGCCCACGACCGCGCGAAACATCACCCCATCCCCGCCGACGCCTCCTGGCTCCGCGCCCTCGGCGTCACGAACGACCGCGGCCAACCCCGCCAAGGCATGGCCGACAAATTTCGCCAGATCCAAAACTTCGCCGACCTCCTCTCCCACCTCCTCGCTGAAGCCGACATCCTCTCGCCCCTCGCCTCTCGCCCCTCACCCGCCCGCATCGTCGATGCGGGCTCCGGCAAAGGCTACCTCACCTTCGCACTCGCCGCCCTCCTCGGCGACCGCGCCACGATCACCGGCATCGAGGCCCGCCCCGACCTCGTCGCCCTCTGCAACCGCATCGCGCAGGAAAACAAATTCACCAACCTCGCCTTCACCGCCGGCCAAATCTCCGACCCCGCTTTCTTCAATTCCCCAATAACCAATAACCCATCACCCATAACCAATCCCCTCGACGTCCTCATCGCCCTGCACGCCTGCGACACTGCGACCGACGACGCCCTCGCCCGCGGCATCGCTTCCGGCGCCCGTCTCCTCGTCGTCGCGCCCTGCTGCCAGAAGGAACTCCGCCCGCAGCTCACCGCCCCGCCCGTCCTCGCCGATGCGCTCCGCCACGGCATCTTCCAGGAACGCACCGCCGAATTCGTGACCGACGCCCTCCGCGCCCAGCTCCTCGAATGGGCCGGCTACCGCACGAAGGCTTTCGAGTTCATCTCCACCGAGCACACCGCCAAAAACCTCATGCTCGCTGCGATCAAGACCCACGAGCCCGGCGACCCCGAGCGCGCCGCCCGCATCCGCGCCTTCGCCACCTTCTACGGCATCCAAACCCAAGCGCTGGCGCGGCAGCTTGGATTCAACCTCCTCGCCGAATGAAGAACATCGCGCTGCTCCTCGCCCTACTCCTCGCGCCGCTTGGGCTCGTCACGTTCGGAATATCGATGCCGGTCTGCGCCCGCCTCGGTTTGAGCCTCATGTTCGCCTTCACCGGAGTGGGTCATTTCGTGAAACATCGCGAGATGCAGGAGATGATCCCCGCCAACTTCCCGCTGCGGTCCCCGGTCATCTATGCCTCGGGTGTGCTCGAATGGGCTTTCGCCGGAGCGATCTGGATCAAGCCCATCGCGCAACCCGCCGGCGTCGTGCTGTGCCTGTTCCTCGTCGCCGTCTTCCCGGCCAACATTTACTCCGCGCGCTCCCGTATTGCCTTCGGCGGCCACGCCGCCGGCCTGCGCTATCTTTGGGTGCGCGCACCGTTGCAGCTCCTGTTGCTCGGCTGGACTTGGTTCTTTGTGGCACGCAAATAGCAGCCCCCTACGCCTTCGTTGCGCGCACGGCCCTTTGCGCATCCAAGGTCACTATGGCGGCTCCACCGCGGCTAAGGCGGCGCATCTTGGCCGCTCTCACCTCGAAAGAACCAATGGACGCCATAGCGATCAGCGAGATGACCATAGGTCCCAAACGGCATTTCCTTCAAATCGTCCAACAGATCCTTAGCGGCGCCGGCGGAAAGTTTGTCGAAAATCGCCCTTAGTTCGCGATAGCGTCCTCCGTTGACATACATGCAGACCGTGTTGCCCTGCCTCGGCCTTCTGGTGCGGTGCATCCAGTCTGTCGCCGTGAACTCGATGGCGCCGCTCGTCAAATGGGCGTGAGCGACCTTCTCCTGGTGCTCCGGCGGTGCCTGCAGCTTCATCGGAGTATCGCGAATCCTCGTCAGCGTTAACGCTCCACCCAGACAGGTTTGGTAGAAGCTCATCGCTTCGGCACAGTTGCCGTCAAAAAATAGAAACGGAGTGAGCTTTGTCATGGCTGGTCCTTCGGCGAAAAGTTCGATTGGGTTGCGATTGTGGTGCGCCGCTTTCAGCTTCCCACCGTCACCATCCACCCGATCCCGAACCGATCCGTCACCATCCCGAATTTCGGCGACCAGAATGTCTTCGCCAGCGGCATCGTGACCTTTCCGCCCTCCGCCAGCTTCGCGAACACCCGCTCCGCCTCCGCTTCCGTCGGCAGCGCCACCGACAACGAGAAGCCGTCGAACTTCGCGCCGGTCTCATTCCCGTCCGAAGCCATCAGTCTCGTCTCGCCGACCTTGAAGCTCGCGTGCATGATCTTGTTCTCGAAGCCCGCCGGAATCTGTCCCGGCGCCATCGGCTGCGGACTTTCGTTGAAGCGCATCTTCATCTCGATCGTCGCGCCGAGCGCGTACCGGTAAAACTCGAGCGCCTCTTCGCAGCGCCCGCCGAAGAATAGATAAGGTTGAACAAGCGTGGCCGTCGTCGTGGTCGTCATGTTGATTTCGATTTTTGGTTGGGGTGAAAAACAGTTTCCAACCTTGATGACGAACCAACTCCTCCGCAAAGGACAAGCCCGACAGCATTGCCCTCAACGCCACCGCTACCCGCACCGCATAGCCGCCTCGCGGAATCCCGTTCTGGTCATCCCGGTCGATCCGTGTAATCCGTGGTCTTCGCCTTCCGTTCCGATGACCTGGTCCGACCTCGACTGGCCTGCCCTCGATCGCCTCCGCGAAAAATTTCTCCGCGCCGATTCCGCCGCCGGGCCCTACTGGCAGTCACCGTCCGACCTCGCCGCCTACGATCTCACCTACGGCGAGCGCATCGGCTGGAAATGGGACCACGTCCTCCGCGAGCTCCGCCTCCGCGGCTGGCGCCCCGCGTCGCGCCACGTCTTCGACTGGGGTTGCGGCAGCGGCATCGCCGCCCGCCGCGCGATCGATTTTTTCGGCGCCGACACTTTCGACTCGCTCACCGTCTGGGACCACTCGCCGCTGGCCGCCGACTTCGCCGCCACCGCCGCCCAACGCGCGTTCCCCAATCTCCACCTCACGCAAGCCACCCCCAGTCTTTTATCGACCACCGAGTCCGACACCTCTCGCCCCTCGCCTCTCGCCTCTTGCCTTTTAGTAATCAGCCACGTTCTCAACGAGCTTCCGCCCGACGCCCTCGCCTCGCTCCGCGCCGTCGCCGCCCGCGCCGATGAAATCCTCTGGGTCGAGCCCGGCACCCACGACGTCAGCCGCGCGCTCGGCACGCAACGCGAACTCCTCCGCGCCGCCGGCTTCCGCGTGATCGCACCCTGCACGCACGAAAACGCATGCCCGATGTTCGCCGCCGGCCGCGAACGCGACTGGTGTCACTTCTTCGCCCCGCCACCCGCGGAGATTTTCGCCGATTCCAACTGGGTGAAATTCGGCCAGCGCGCCGGCATCGACCTCCGCAGCCTGCCCTACTGCTTTCTCGCGCTCGACCGCCATCGCGGCCCGGCGATGCCGCCCGGCGCCTCCCGCATCATCGGCCGACCCGGGCATTTCAAACCCTACGCCCGCTTTCTCAACTGCGACGCCGCCGGCCTCGCCGAGCTCGAGCTGCCCAAGCGCGCCGACCCCGCGCTCTACAAGGAGCTCGAGCGCACGAAATCCCCCCTCGTCTACCGCTGGCGCCGTGACGGAAACAAAATCCTCTCCGGCGAAACGTTAGTCTAGGCGCAAAGTCGCGAAGCCCGCAAAGATTCGCCAAGGAGCCCTCGCGAGTCTTCGCGATCCTTCGTGTCTTCGCGCTTAAAGGGACCGAATCTTGATCTTCCGATAACTCACCGCGTGCCCGTGGTCCTGCAGCGCGATGTGCCCGCGCGACAGCGACGCGAACTTCGGCCATGTCGCGAACTTGCTCTTCGCGATCTCCGCCTTCCCCTCGGGGCTTGCGAGGTCGATGTCGACGGTCTTGTGCCCGTTGAGCCATTGCTCGATGTGCCAGCCGCGCACGCGAATCCGCGCACTGTTCCACTCGCCCACCGGCTTCGTGTAGTCCGCCGGCGGCGCGACGAGATCGTAGAGCGCCGCCGCGGTGTGGCTCGCCGGGTGGTTGTCCTCGCCCTTCACGTTGTCGAGCACCTGGTATTCCGGCCCGGTCGTGTAGGTGTGATCCTCGCCGAGCCCGACGCGGTAGATGATCCCGCTGTTCGTCGCTTCCGCGACCTTCCACTCCAGCGTCAGCTCGAAATCTCCAAACTCCGCCTTCGTCACCAAATCCCCCGCGCCGCTCTTCGCTTCGAGCACGATCGCGCCATCCTCGACCTTCCAGCCCGCCCCGGGCGTCCCGCTCTTCAAACTCCGCCAGCCCTCGAGCGATGTGCCGTCGAACAACGACTTCCAGCCCGCCGTCGTCTCCGCCGCCGTGAGCGACGCCATTGTCACCAAAACCGCCAGTGCTGCGCTTAGAGTTTTCATGGGGCGCCGTTTCTCGCACGTCGCCGCCAAAAATCCAGCCTCATTCCCTGTCATGCAGGCGCTTGACTCCCGCGCGCGCCGCCGGATGCTGCTCCCTTCTCCTTTCTCCAAACCATGGGTCAACAACGCAACAAGGTCATCAAACGTAAACGCCGCGCCGCTTACCTCAAACGCCGCAAGGCCCGCGACAAGGCCGCCGCCTCCGCGAAGAAGAAATAAGCTCCGCGCCAGCGTTTCTCTCCTGTAGCGGCGGTCTCTGACCGCCGTTTTCTTTTTCCACGATTTGCCATCCCGTAGGCCGTCAGCTTGCTGACGCATCGCGCTCCGACCGTCGCATGATCAAAGTCAGTCTCATTTCCCTCGGTTGCGCCAAGAATCTCGTCGATAGCGAGATCATGGTCGGCCACCTGCACCAGGCCGGCATGGCCGTCATCCCCGAGGCGGAAAAAGCCGACGTCGTCATCGTCAACACCTGCTCGTTCATCGACTCCTCGAAGGAGGAGTCCATCGGTCACATCCTCGAGGTCCACCAAAACCGCGGCCTGCGCAAGCGCCGCAAGGAGCAGAAGCTCATCGTCGCCGGCTGCATGGCGCAGCGTTTTTCCAAGGACCTCTCGACCTCGCTCCACGACGAGGTCGACGCCTTCATCGGCCTGGATCAGGTCACGAAGGTCGCGCCGATCATCGAGGAAATCTACGCGAAGGATCGCAGCCACCCGGCCGGCGCGAAGAAGGACGCGCCCGCGAACTTCATCGAGGGCCGGTCCACCTACATCCCCGACTACGACACGCCGCGCTTCCGGCTCACGCCGCGCCATTTCGCCTACGTCAAGATCGCGGAGGGCTGCAACCACCCGTGCACGTTCTGCATCATCCCGCAGATCCGCGGACGCCACCGCAGCCGCACCGTCGACAGCGTCGTCGCCGAGGCGCGCCGGCTCGTCGCCGACGGCGTGCGCGAGCTCAACCTGATCTCGCAGGACACGACCTTCTTCGGCATGGACACGTGGGAGCAGCGTCCGAATCCACGCACGCCGGTGGATTCCTCGCGCGGCACCGCGCTCACGACGCTCCTTCGCGAGCTCAACGCCATCGAGGGCGATTTCTGGATTCGCCTCCTCTACACGCATCCCGCGCACTGGAGCGACGAACTCATCCGCACGATCGCCGAGTGCCCGAAGGTCGCCCGCTACATCGACATCCCGCTCCAGCACATCAGCGCCAACATGCTCGATCGCATGCAGCGCGAAACCAGCGGCGATTACATCCGCGACCTGCTTCGCCGCATCCGCGCGGGCATTCCCGGCATCGCGATCCGCACCACGTTCATCGTCGGCTTCCCCGGTGAAACCGATGCCGACGTCGACGAACTCTGCGCGTTCATTCGCGAAACGCAGTTCGAACGCCTCGGCGTTTTCCGCTACTCGCAGGAGGAAGGCACGCGCGCCGCGAAGCTGGAGGAGCAGATTCCCCCGAAAACGAAAGAAGCCCGCTGGCACCGCGTCATGGCGCTCCAAAAGGAAATCGCCGCCACCGTCAGCGCCCGCTCCGTCGGCCGCACGCTGCGCGTCCTCGTCGAGGAACCCGGCATCGCCCGCGGCGAAGCCGATGCGCCCGACATCGACGGCCGCGTCTATGTCCCGCGCGAGCTTCCCGTCGGCGACTTCGCCGACGTCGCGATCACGGGTTTTCAGGACTACGACTTGCTCGCGCTCCCCGCCGGCGAACAACCCCTCACCCGCAAAATCGCGAAGCAGGCGCAGTAGCGCCCGCCAACGTTTGGACTTCAGGTGGCGGCGGTCGTCCCGGCCGCCACCTCGCGAAAATGGCCGTCGGGACGACGGCCGCTACCTCTGAAAATCCAAATCAAAGGCACTTTGGCGTTTGGATTCTGCACGTCGTTCAGAATGACGCCGGCGCCATGAGTTCCGCGCAATGGCTACGGCGCCTTCTTCTCGTCGCCCTTCGCCGCCAGCGCCTGCTTCGCGCTGTCCGCGACGTCCGCCGCCGGCAGCACCACGAATCCCGTCCGCTGCCCGTTCGCAAAATGCTGCACCGTGATCCCGAGCACGCGCCCCTTCGCATCGAACACCGGCGTGCCCGGCGATTCGCTCGTCATCAGGAAAAACGGCCGCGGCTTCTCGACGACGCCCGCGATCTCCGTCGTCCGCACCGTCGGCACGCGTTGCAGCGCCTTGGGCGCGCGACTCACCAGGAAGAACTCGTCCAGCGGCCCGCCGCTCGCCCCCTGCGCCAGGTCGACATGCGTGAACACCCGCTTCGCCGCGGTCTCGTCCGGCGCCATGAAAGCCAGGTCGAGGTCCGCGTCCTTCAGCACGAATTTCGCCGGCAACTCCGTCCCATCCGCCAGCCGCAGCTTCACCTCCTTGAAATCCGCGCCGAGCAGCTCCAGCCGCGACAGCGCCGGATTCGACGCGCGCAGCGCCTCGAACGAGCTCTCCGGATCGACTTCCGCCAGCGAGGTCACCGTCAGCCCCGCGGCCGAGATCACGGTCCCGTTCACGTCGACGCGGTGCTCGCGCGGCGGCAGGTCGCGCTCGCCCATCTTGACCTTCAGCGTCACCACCAGCTCGACGCTCACGATCGCGTCCGCGTAGCGTTTCACCAGCTCCCGGCCGGCCTTGGTGTCGCTGCGCGAAGCGGCGCGGACCGGCACCGGCGCGGCCGCGATCAAGGCGATCGCAATGACGAAAGGGAAAATGCGTTTCATGATTTTGTCTTCGCAGGTTTGAGGTTGATCTCCACGAAATGCGTCTGGCCGCTCCGCCACACGAGCAGCACCCACCACGCGCGGTCGCCGGCCACGACGGCCTCGCGCGCCCGTTTCAACTCGTCGACGCTCGCCACCGGCGTGCCGCCGGCGCGCTCGATCAGGTCGTCGCTGCGCAAGCCCGCGAGCGCCGCCCAGCCCGCCGGCGCCGCGCTTTCGACCAGCACGCCCTTCGCGTCCGCCGGAAGCTGCAGCCGCACGCGGTCCTCGAACGCGATATCGTGCACCGCAAATTCCAGGTCGCGATCCTCCCACCACGGCATTTCCGCCGGCGGCGTCGGCTGCTCCTCCAGCTTCACCGGCACGGTCTGCTTCTGCCCTTCGCGCCAGATCGAAAACTCCGCCGTCGTCCCCTTCCGATACTGCCGGATCATTCGCGCGAGCACGTCCGTGTCCTCCTGCCGCCGCGCCGGCACGTCGAGGCCGTCGATCGCGAGCACGACATCGCCCACCCGCAGCCCCGCCTTCTCCGCCTCGGTGCCCGGGTAAATCCGCGTCAGCCGCGCGCCGCCTTCGCTCGTGATCTTGAGTTGCGCGCCGAGTTTCGGCGTGAGCGGCTGCGAGGCCGCGCCGAGCCACGCCTTTCGCGCCTGGTGCGTCACGTTGTGCTCGTCGACGTTGCGCAGCTCGACCACCGCGCTCAACACCGCGCCGTCGCGCCGCACGCTCGCGATCACCGTTCGCGCTCCCTCACCGATGCCCGCGGTCAATTTTTTCGTGAGCGTCCGCAGTTCGGTCACGTTCGCCACCGCCTCGCCTTCGACGGCGATCAAGACATCCTCGCGCCGCAGCGTCGGCTCCGCCTGCCCCGCCGGCCCCGCGGGCCGGACGTTTTCCAGCCAGACGCCGCGCTCGTCGGGCAACCGCTGCTCGCGCGCCAGGTCCGGCGTCAGGTCGCGCGCCACCACGCCCCAGCTCCGCAATTCCTCGTCGTCCGCCTGCGCCGGCTCGCGCGGCGCGAGCTTCACGCGCACCGACTGCTTTTTTCCGTCGCGGACAAAATCCACCTCAAACTCGTCGCCCGGCTGCCGGCTCGTCTCGAGCCGGTTGAAATGCGCCACGCCCTTCTCCTCCGCCTCCGCGATCGCCTCGCCGTCGCACGCCACGATCAAATCGCCCGGCCGCAGCCCCGCCGGCTCCGCCGGCGAGCCGTCCGCCACGTCCGCGACGATCACGCCGGCGCCGCCGCCTTCGGCCTCGAGCCGCGGCTGCACCGTCACGCCCGACCAGCCGCGCCGCACGCGGCCCTGATGAATGAGCTGATCCGCGATCGTCCGCGCCAGGTTGCCCGGAATCGCCCCGCTCAGGCCGAACACGCCGATTTCGTTGATGCCGACAATCTCACCGCGGTCGTTCACCAGCGGGCCGCCGCTGTTGCCGCCGAAAATCTGCGCGTCGTGCAGCACCCAGCGCACGAGCGTGCCGACGTCCTCGCCCCGCAGGATCATCTTCCCCACGGTCTGCTCCGGCAGCACGAGCGACGGATTCGAGACGATGCCGCGCGTCGCCGACTGCGCGAGAAATCCCGGGCTGCCGAGCGCGAACACCGTATCGCCCGCCGCGAGCTTCGCCGAGTCGCCGAACTGCGCCACCACGAGCGGCGCCGCAGCCTTCGCCCGCTGCGACAGGTCGAGCTGCAGCACCGCGAGATCCGTCAACGCGTCCTGCCCCGCCCGCCGCGCGTCGACGTGCGAGCCGTCGTAAAGATAGCAGCGGAAATAGTCCCCGTCCTCCGTCACGTGGCAGTTCGTCAGCACGTGGCCTTCCGCCGAGATGATCACGCCGCTGCCCGCGGTCCACTGCTTCGTGAGCCGCCCGTCGCTGGGCCGCAGCCGGATCGCCTCGATCCGCACGATCGACGGGAACACGCGCGCGAGCATCGGATCCGCCGCCGGCGTCTCGGCGGCGAACATTGCGCCCGCGAAAGCGAGCCCGATTCCGAGGCACCACGACCGCACAAGCAGGAGTTTCATCGGTAACTGATTTGCTCCCGCGAAGGAGCCGGACTCGCCCACCGCAGGCCAGCCCGAATTTCGCCCGCGCCAAAAAAAACGCGCGGCCATCGCTTCGCCGACAGCGGCCCCGATCGCGACGGCGCGGGCCGCGCCCTCAGCCTCCGGCCGCCTCGACGCCGCCGGGAAATCTCACCCCGGCTGCGGACGCCCGCGCCGCCGAACCCTCGTCGTGCCTCGCGCTCGCAAAAAAATCCGCCGCCCTTTCCACGCCGGCTGCCTCCGTCCCCGCCGCGCGAGCGCCGCTCCCGCGCCAAATCGGTGCTGGCCGCTGAGGGTGCACTGCGCGTGCTCCGCGCAGTCGCCGCACAGCACGTCGAGCCCGCGCTGCACGAGGACGTTGAACGCCAGCCGCA
>DASZPP010000249.1:0-4139 GCA_035549975.1 Opitutus sp. | reverse complement strand
CGGGAGGGCAGAAACCATTCGCCGGGCGCGGCGCCGGGGGAGAACTCCGGGCAGGCCTCGACGAGCAGCGAGCGGAGATTTTCGCGGGCGCGGGCGATGCGGCTCTTGACGGTGCCGACGTTGATGCCGAGCGTGGAAGCGATCTCCTCGTAGGAGCGGTTGAGGACGTTGCGCAAGGTGAGGATTTCACGGTGGCGCGAGTCGAGTTTTTCCATGCACTCGTCGACCAGGGTCGAGAACTCGCCGGTGACCGTTTCCTGCGCGGGATCCTGCACGACATCGGCGACGAGGTCGGCGAAGGTCGCGGCGCTGTCGTCGCTCAGCGCGCAGTCGAGCGAGAGCGAGTCCTGGCGGCGGCGGCGGAAGAAATACCAGTAGCGGTTGCGGGCGAGGTTGACCGCGATGCGGTAGAGCCACGTCGCGAGCGAGGAATCGCCGCGGAAGTTGGCGAGGCCGCGGTGCGCGCGGATGAACGTGTCCTGCGTGATCTCCTCGGCATCGGCGTGATTGCGGAGGAGGCCGAGGGTGACGGTGAAGATTTTTCCGCGGTAGCGCTCCATGATTTCGACGAAGGCGGATTCATCGCCTTGGGCGAAGCGATTCACGAGTGCGTCGTCGATCGCGGTGTCCGGCGTGGCGCGGCGGAGATTTTCGTTGTGACCCTGGCGGGTGTTTTTGGCCGTATGAATATAGGCTGGCATAGTGGGAAGGGGATGTGGTTGAGCTGCCCTTCCTTTACCTTGGCGCGTGCCACGACAGCGGGGTCCTGTGTAAGCTGCGGGAAATGAGTTTTTTAAATTTCGGCGTTCAAACCGGAGGTAAATTTCCCGACGCGCTTATCGTGCAATTTGCCGCGCCGCCGGAGGTGTTTCGCGCAATCCGCCCGCCGGTGGACGGGAGCGACGTCAACATACGCAAAAGTTTTTCCGCTCGGGTGCTCGACGAGCGCGAAAAAGCAGGCGACGAAGCCGCATCACTCTTGCCGCAGGGCTAAATCCTCAACCGATAGACAGCTTTTACCAGGATTTGATCGGCGCAGAGGAAAAATCGCCGTCGTTTTTTCCGCCGGTCGGAGACGTGATCAGGTGCGGCGGGCGAATTTCACGACGGCCATGGTGAACCGGGCGGGCCGAAGCGTGTGCCGGGCGGAAAACGGAGGCCGAAAACTTCGGCGAGCACGGCGAGGAGCTCATCGGCCGAGGCGATTTCGCGTTTTTCGATGCGACCGTCGCGGAAACGCGTGGTGAAGTCGCGATTGAGAAGCGTGAAACGGCGATCCGGGCCGGCGAGCGCGGCGATGAGAGACTGGCGGAAGCGCGAGTTCGGATGCGTGCTCGTGAACCAGTTGCCGACCTCGAAATCGACCGGAGTGGCTTCGTCGAGCGTGAAGATGTAAACGTCGTTCCATTCGCCGCCGGTGCGAAACTGGTGCACGAGATGATGGCCCTGGCGGACGAGGCGGCGCGGTTCGTGCGCGTCGCCCTGCTCGGCGTCGGTGTCGAGCGCCAGCGGCGAGATCAGGCCGATGCCGCCGAAGCCGGTGTCGGCCAGCCACGGGCGGCCGTCGAGATCGACGCGCAGGATCATGTGCGTGAGCGGCGTCGGCTTGCCGGCGGGAACCTGCCAGCGCACGCGCGCGATCAACGGCGTGACTCGAAAGCCAAGGGCGCGCAGGACGGCGAGGAAAAGGCCGTTGTGCTCGAAGCAGTAGCCGCCGCGTTTTTCGCGGACGAGTTTCCGCTCGATGGCGGCGAGATCGAGCGAGATGCCGCGGCCGAGGAGGACATCGAGGTTTTCGAACGGAATCGCGCGGGCGTGCGCCGCGTGAATCCCGGCGAGGACCTCGAAGGTCGGAGCGTGTGGACTGTCGTAACCGATCCGGGCAAAATAGGCATCGAGGTCCGGGGCTGCCATTCGGCGAGAGGCAAATAAAGTTTACGCGGGAGGCAAGGGCGCCGGTTCCGGGCGGATTTTGTCAGCTCGCAAGCTGCGGTGCCGGCGACTCGCCAGAATCCTTCAACGCGATGCCGCTGCGTTGCTGGTCGCGGGCCGCGACGAGCAGCGCGGCGAGCCGGGCGGCGGCGGCGGCGGGCGGCAGGCCGGCGGGACGGATGTTGGAGACGCAGTTGCGGTCGGCATTGGTGCGGCCGGGGCGCGGATCGAATTCGAGATAAGCGCCGAGGCTGTCGGGCGTGCCGAGGCCGGGACGCTCGCCGAGCAGGATCAACGCGAGACGCGCGCGAAGGACGGAGCCGACCTCGTCCATCAGCGCAACGCGGGCGTGGCGGACGAGGCAGACCGGGGCGAGCGCGAGATTTGCGGCGCGCAAATGGGGAAAAAGCGCGGAGAGGAGCGGCGGCGCCTGACGTTCCGCGGCGAGAGCGGAGAGACCGTCGGAGACGATGACGACGAGGTCGGGGGCGGAAGGAAGTTGGGAGCTGAGGGTTGAGAGTTGAGAGAGCGATTCGGGCGACAGGCGGCGGCCGAGGTCGGGGCGCTGGAGAAAAGTGGCGCGGTCGCAAGCGGCGGAGGTAAGAGTGAGGGCGTCGGAGTTTTGGGCGCGTAGTTCGGCTGCGAGACGGTCGAGTTCGAACGGCGCGTGGACGGCGTCGCGGGCGAGCGCGTGATCAAGGGCGAAGGCGAGCTGGTCGCGCGTGGGCTGGCTGCCGCCGGCGCGGCCGAGGGCGATGCGCGCGTTGGTGTAGCGGCGCAGCCGCGACCACGGATCGGGCAGGGTCGGTTCAAACATCGTGATCGGCGAGAAGCGGATGAGTTGGCGCGACGGGCAGCAGCCGCGCGTCGGCGGCGCGGGCGATGTTCATTTCGGCGAGCCAGGCTTCGAATTCGGGCGCGGGGCGGCGGCCGAGGAGCTGGCGAAGATAGTGGGCGTCGTGGAAGCTCGTCGACTGGTAGCCGAGCATGATGTCGTCGGCGCCGGGCACGCCCATGATGTAGTTCACGCCGGCGGCGCCGAGGAGGGTGAGCAGCGTGTCCATGTCGTCCTGGTCGGCGGCGGCATGGTTCGTGTAACAGACGTCCACGCCCATCGGCAGCCCGAGGAGTTTGCCGCAAAAATGATCCTCGAGGCCGGCGCGGATGATTTGTTTGCCGTCGTAGAGATATTCGGGGCCGATGAAGCCGACGACGGTGTTGACGAGAAGCGGCGAGAAGGCACGGGCCACGGCGTAGCTGCGGGCCTCGAGGGTTTGCTGATCGACGCCGTGATGCGCGTCGGCCGAAAGGCAGGAGCCCTGGCCGGTTTCGAAATACATGACGTTGCCGCCGAGCGGGGCGCGCTCGAGGGAAAGGGCGGCGTCGCGCGCTTCGCGGAGCAGAGCGAGGTTGATGCCGAAGGCGGCGTTGGCCGCCTCGGTGCCGGCGATGCTTTGGAAAAGGAGATCGACCGGCGCGCCGGCGCGGAGGGCGGCGAGTTGCGTGGTGAGATGGGCGAGGACGCAGGACTGCGTGGGGATGCGATATTCCTGGATGAGATCGTCGACGAGGCGGAGGAGCTCGGCGGTCCGCGCGGGTGAATCGGCGGCGGGATTGATGCCGATGACTGCGTCGCCGCAGCCGTAGAGGAGGCCGTCGAGGATCGAGGCGGCGATGCCGTGCGCGTCGTCGGTGGGGTGATTGGGTTGGAGCCGGGTGGCGAGGCGGCCGCGGAGCCCGAGGGTGGTGCGGAACCGGGTGGCGACTTCGCATTTGCTCGCGACGAGGACGAGGTCCTGGTTGCGCATGAGTTTGCTGACGGCGGCTACCATTTCGGGAGTGAGGCCGGGAGCGAGGGCGGCGAGCTGCGCGCCGGAGGTTTCGTAGCGCAGAAGCCACTCGCGGAACTGGCCGACGCTGAGATCGCCAACAGGCGCGAAGGCGGCGGGCACATGCGAGTCGAGGATCAGGCGGGTAACCTCGTCGGTTTCGTAGGGGACGAGTGGTTCGCGGAGAAATTCGCGGAGCGGCACGTCGGCCAGCGCGTGCTGGGCGGCGGCGCGTTCGACGGCGCTCGCGGCGGCCACACCGGCAAGCTCGTCGCCGGAGCGCTGCGGAGTGGCCCTGGCCATGAGCTCGCGCAGCGAGGCGAAAGTGTAGGTGGTGCCGCGGAGCGTGACGTGGAAAGCAGGCATACCCGAGCTTAC
>DASZPP010000248.1:0-11154 GCA_035549975.1 Opitutus sp. | reverse complement strand
GCCGCTGCTCTTCACCACGCACGACCGCAACGCCACGCCCACCGAACGCGCCCTTTGGCGGCTCGAGGCCGCCCGCTGGCAACGTGGCGAACAGGACCCGTGCCTCGTCGAGTTCGGCGACCGCTATTTCGAGGAGGCCGGCGTCGGCCGCACCTTCATGCATCTGCCGGATCGCACCGAGATCCTCGACGACCTCGCCGCGACCGGCTGGCAGCACGCCTTCGACGCCATGCGCGCCGAAATCGCGCGCGAGTCGCGCGCTGTCCGCGATTTCTCCGACGAGTGCCGCTTCTGGGTCGCGCACCGCTGACCCCGCACGGAGCAAGCCTGCCCTCGACCCGTCCGCGTAGCGACGAGCGCCGGCGAGTCGAAGTTTGCCCGCTCGCGCCGTGCCGCGACCCTCCAACCCGCACGGCTTGCCATACTTCGCGCGCCGTTTGTCCGGGCCGCCTCGGCAGGCTTGCCGCCCGGCCTTCCGGTCTTAGCTTCCCTCGTGCATGTTCGCCGGCCTTAACGATCGCTCCTGGCTCTGGATCGCCGCGGGGTTCTATCTCGCCGGCCTCCTGCTCGGCACGGTCTCGCTCCTGCGCAGCAACCGCCAGTCGAACGCGCTCATCAACACCGTCATCGCCCTCGGCTACGCCGCCCAGTTCATCGGCCTCGGCCTTCGCGGCCGCGCCGTCGGCGGCTGCCCGCTCGGCAACACGTTCGAGATTTTCCAATTCACCGCGTGGTCCGCGATCACGCTCTACCTCATCGTCGGCGTCACGTTCCGCCTCAGCCTGCTCGGCTATTTCACGTCGTGCCTCGCCGCCGCGCTCACCCTCGTCTCGCTCGCGATCCCGGCGTGGGACGCCACCCGCCGCGCCCACATCTTCAGCAACCCCTGGATCGAGCTCCACGCCGCGCTCGCGTTTTTCAGCTACGGCGTCTTCGCGCTGCTCGCGCTCACCGCGCTGATGCTGATCCTCCGGCACTATTCGCTGAAATCGAAACACCTCGGCGGCTGGTTTTCGTTCCTCCCTTCGATCCTCGAGCTCGACCACATCAGCCTCCGCCTGCTGATGACCGGCGTCATCTTCATGAGCGCCTCGCTCGCCGGCGGCGCCGTCTACTGGCTGCGCGATCCCGACAGCGTCACCGCGAGCAAGATCATCATCACCGTCGCCATCTGGCTGGCCTACCTCGTGGCGCTCATCCTGCGCCTGCGCGGCCGCCTCCTCGCCAAGCGCTTCGCCTGGACGTGCGTCGTGCTTTTCGCCGCCGCGCTGATCTCGCTCGGCCCGATCAACGCCAGCCGCAACCCCCGTGCGCTCGCCCCGCCGCCGCACGCCGTGCCCCGATGAACGCCGGCCACCTTTTCGTCCTCGGCGCCACGCATCACACCGCGCCGCTCGCCGTGCGGGAACAGCTCTCGCTCGGCGCCGACTCCGCCGCCGCGCTGGCCGCGCAGGTCGCGAAGCTCGACGGCATGCGCGAATTCACCCTCCTCAACACCTGCAACCGCATCGAATTCTACGGCGTCGCGGTCGATTCCTCCGCGCTCGCCCGCGTCCAAGCCGCGTTCTGCGCGCGCCAGCAGTTCGATCCCGCCGAGTTCGCGCAGTTCCAGCTCAGCCTGCGCAACGCCGACGCCGTCCGCCACCTCCTCGAGGTCGCCGCCGGCATCGACTCGCAGATGCTCGGCGAGACCGAGATCTTCGGCCAGGTCAAGGCAGCCTACGCCGCCGCCCAGGCCCACGGCTACACCGGCCCGATTCTCAACCGCGTTTTCCAAAAAGCCTTCCAGGCCGCCAAGCACGTCCGCACCAACACCGCCATCAGCGCCGGCCAGGTCAGCGTCGCCAACGTCGCCGTCGATCTCGCCCAGACGATCTTCGGCCGGCTCGACGGCACCCGCACGCTCCTCGTCGGCGCCGGCGAGATCGGCGAGAAGACCGCACGCGCCTTCCAGAGCCGCGGCGCCGGCAGCCTCACCGTCGCCAGCCGCAGCCTCGAACACGCGATGCAGCTCGCGACCGCGCTCGGCGCGAGCGCGCTGCCCTATGAGCAGCGCGCGGCCCGGCTCGCGGAATTCGACATCGTCGTCTGCGCCACGTCCGCGCCGGCCACCGTGCTCTCCGGCGCCGATGCCGCCGCCGCGATGCGCCGCCGCCCCGCGCGACCGCTTCTGTTCGTCGACCTCGCCCTGCCGCGCGACGTCGAGGCCGCGGTGGCCGAGCTCGAAAACGTCTTCCTCTACAATCTCGACGATCTCGCCAGGATCGCCGACGAAAACCGCGCCGCCCGCGAAGCCGAGCTCACGAAATGCCGTGCCCTCCTCTCCGAGCGCGCCGCTGCGCTGTGGGAGCACATCGAGCCCCGTCTCTCCGACCTGGCCGGCACCGCCGATCGCAGCGCGCCTTCTCCCGCCGAAACTGCCAGCCAGCGCTCCAGCTCCGACGCGAACGCGATGCCCTCACCGCGGGCCTGATCCTCTTTTTTTGGAGGCGGGGTGCCCTCACCCCGCATCGTTTGGCCCATGCGCCTACCGCACCTCCGCCCCTTCGCTCACGACCCGCTCTATTTTCTCACCGCGTGCACCGACAACCGCCGTCCGGTTCTGTCCGCTGCTCGTGCTTGTGCGATACTTCGTGATGTCTGGACCCGTTCCGCCGAAATCGATGGCTGGTTCGTCGGCCGGTTTGTCCTCATGCCCGATCATGTTCACTTCTTCGCACGACCTGCGCGCGACGCCAAATCGTGCGCACAGTGGATGAAGACGTGGAAAAGCGTTTCCGCCCGACGCATCACCGCCGCCCTTGGCCTCTCGCCGCCGATCTGGCAGCCGGACTATTTTGACCACTTCGTGCGATCCGCGGAGGCCTACTCGGAAAAATGGGACTACGTTTGGCATAATCCTGTCCGGCAAGGTTTCGTTTCCCGTCCTGAAGACTGGCCATGGCAAGGCGTGATTCACGACCTCCAATTCTGATCTGGCCCAACGGCGGGTGAGGGCACCCGCCCTCCATCCTCGAGAGGCGCTCACTCAAATCATGGAGGCGGGGTGCCCTCACCCCGCATTCGCCTCCAGTCTCCATTTGGAATGGAATCCCCTCACCCCGCGATCGGCGAGGCCCCGCTGCGACTCCTTGCCGCCCACGCCCGCTCGATCGCGGACGTCAGCTCGTCCGGCCGGATCGGTTTCGAAAGATAATCGTCCATCCCCGCCGCGATGCACGCCTCGCGGTCGCCCTGCATCGCATTCGCCGTCAGCGCCACGATCCACGGCCGGTCGCCCGCCGCCGGCCAGCGCCGCGTGATCTCCCGCGCCGCCTCGAATCCGTCCATTTCCGGCATTTGCACGTCCATCAGGACCAGGTCGTAGCGCTGTCGCGCCATCGCCGCGAGCGCTTCGCGCCCGTCCGCCACCACGTCGGCGCGATAGCCGAGTTTCAGCAGCATCATGGTCGCGACCTTCTGGTTCACGCGGTTATCCTCCGCGAGCAGCAGCCGCTCCGCCCGCGTGGTTGTCACCGCCGCGCCCGAGATATTCTCTGCCTCCTCGACCTGAGGTTGTTCGTCCAGCGCATCGGCGAGCGCGTCGAGAATCTGCGAGGGTTTCGCCGGCTTGTTCAACCGCGCCGCAAACAGGCCCCGTTCTTCCACCGATTCGCGGCGCCCGATCGACGATAGCAGCACCAATGGCATTGCCGAAAACCGGCGGATTTCGCGTGCGAGCATCACGCCATCCATCTCCGGCATCTGCATGTCGAGGATCGTCGCGTCGAACGTCTCCCCGCTCCGCAACCACGCCAGCGCCTCCGCCCCGGACGCCGCCGCGCGTGCCTGCACGCCCCAGCCTTCGGTCAATCCGAGCAGGATGCGCCGGCTGGTCGCATTGTCGTCGACCACCAGCAATCGCTTGCCGCTGACCCGCGGTTTCGCCGCGGCCACGAACGGCCGCGGCCGGCTCGCCATGGTTTCGACCGCGACGTTGAACCGGAAGGTCGACCCCTTGCCCACGGTGCTTTCCACCGACATGTCGCCCGCCATCAACTGCGCCAGCCGCCGGCTGATCGCGAGCCCCAGCCCGGTGCCCCCGAACCGCCGCGTCGTCGACGCATCGACCTGCGAGAACGACTGGAAGAGCCGCTCCAGCCCTTCCGGCGGAATCCCGATCCCCGAATCCGCCACCGCAAACTGCAGCTCGATCCGCCCGTCGTCGCGCGGCTGCGCGCGCAGGTTCACGACCACCTCGCCCTTTTCGGTGAACTTCACCGCGTTGCCGAGCAGGTTGACGAGAATCTGGCGCAACCGCGTCGAATCGCCGCGCACCTCGCCCGGCACGCCGTCTGCGATCTCGTAAAGCAGGTCGAGCCCCTTTTCCGCGACGCGCGGCGCGAGCAGGTCCAGCGCGCTCTCCACGCAGGAACGCACGTCGAACGGCTCGTTCTCGAGCTCGAGCCGTCCCGATTCGATTTTCGAAAAATCCAGGATGTCGTTGATGATCGTCAGCAGCGAGTCCCCGCTCTGCCGGATCGTCTCGGTGTATTCCCGCTGCGCCGGGCTCAGCTCGGTGTCGAGCAACAGGCTCGTCATCCCGATCACGCCGTTCATCGGCGTGCGGATTTCGTGGCTCATCGTCGCGAGAAACTCGCTCTTCGCCCGGTTCGCCCGCTCCGCCGCCTCCTTCGCCTCGCGCAGCTCGTCGGCCTGCCGCTTGCGCTCGGTGATGTCGACGATCGTCGCCACCTCCTGCTCGATCTGCCCGCTCTTTCCCCGGTAAACCTCCACCGTCAGCGCCACCCACACGAGCTGGCCGTCCGCCCGCCGCAACCGTTTCTCCAGCGCAAAGCCGTCGATCTCGCCATACAGCAGCCGCAGGTATTCCGCATCCTCCTTCTCCAGGTCCTGCGGCACGGTGACTGCGCGAACCGCCTCGAGCTCGTCGCCCCCGCTGCGCGCG
Source organism: Opitutus sp. (assembly GCA_035549975.1). Taxonomy (GTDB): domain Bacteria; phylum Verrucomicrobiota; class Verrucomicrobiia; order Opitutales; family Opitutaceae; genus Opitutus. Next base: position 6,206 of record DASZPP010000248.1, on the reverse strand, counting down.
AGGCCGCTGATGCGATAGGCGCCGTCGTTGAACCAATACCTGCGCCCGTTCTCCGCGCTTGTCCAGCTCACGCCGATCGGCAGCGCGTTCAGGATGAAGCGCAGTTGCTCCTCCCGGCGCGTCAGCTCCTGCTGCGCCTGGCGGCGGTCGGTGACGTCGAGTGCGAGCGACATGTAGCCGGTCATCATCCCGTTCGCGTCCTGGATCGGCTGCACCTCCAGCTCCGTCCAGCGCGCCTCGCCGGCTTTCGTGTAATTGAGGATCTCGCCCTTGAACGGCTGCCCCGCCAGCTCCGCATCGCGGATGTCTTTCAACGTCGCCGCGTTCGTGCCCGGCCCGGCGAGAAACGAGCTCGGCTGCCGCCCCTGCACTTCGTCGAGCGTGTAGCCGAACAGCCGCGTGAACCCTTCGTTGACCCACTCGATCCGCCAGTCCGCGTCCGCCAGCAGGACTGCGCCGGCGGTGTGGCTTGCGACCATCGCCAGCCGGTGGCTCTCGCCTTCCGCGCGCCGCAGGTCCACGGTGACGGCGTCCGCGAGGTTCAAGGCCCGGGCCCGTGCGCCCAGCAGCACGCCCGCCAGCACCGCCATGAATCCGCTCGCCAGCAATCCCCCGCCGAGGATGAACCACGCCTGGTCGGCCCCGCCGCGCACGTCGAATTCGTTGTTGGTGCGCACCCGCAAAAGCCAGTTCCGCCCGTACACCGGCACCGTCAGCGATTCCGCCAGCGTCGCCTTCCGGCGCCCGGCCGCGAAGCCCGCATCGTCGAGTTCCTCCCGGTGGTCGGCGTCGAACAACAGCGTTTGCGGCGTCGCCGGCGCGCCGTCGTAGGCCTCCACCTCCGCGATGTCCCAGCCCGCATCGCGCATCAACCGGTCCGTCCGCACCGTCGCATACACCCAGCCCCGCACCGCCGCCAGGCGCGCGTCATCCGAGTCGAGCGGGGCGCCGGCGGCATACAGCGGCAGGAACAGCACGCAGCCCGCCACCCTCGTCCCGCCGTCCGTCAACTCGACGCGCGACGACAGCGCCGGCCGCCCGCTCCGCGCCGCCCGCTCCGCCGCTTCGCGCCGCGGTTCGATCCGCGTGATGTCGCGCCCCAGCATCCCGGCGCGGCTCGATCCGTCAGGCTCCAGCTGCGTCACGATCCACGCATCCGCGCCGGTTCCGGTTCGTTCGACAGTGAACTCCGGCATCCCGCGTTCGCGCTCCCGCGCCTCCAGCGCACCGAGGGCCGTGCGCGGCACGCGCTCGACCACGCCGATCCGCACCACGCCGTTGTCGAGCGGCGGCTGGATCGCCGCGACGAAGCTCTCCCAGCGCGCGTAGCTCGGCTCCCGGTCGGCGGCCAGCAACTCCCGGCCTGCCGCCAGCGCCGCCTCGATCGCCTTGAACCGCTCGTCGATCGCCGCCACCAATCGCTGGTTCAACCGCTCGAACCTGAGCGCGTCCACCCGGGCGGCTCGCCGCCGCACGACCACCCAGCATCCAACCGAGATGGCCGCGCCGACGGCGAGCACGAGCCACGGAAGCAAACGGTTCAGGCGCGCACGGTTGGAAGCGGACTCGGCCATGTAAGACGCGCGCAGTAAAGCGGCGTCCGTCCTCATGGCGAATCCGTTTTTTACTAAAGAAATCGTGCCAGCCATTCCGCCGCCGACCCGCCCCGCGCGTCGCGGACCGGCCGCCCGAGCAACTCCCGCAACCGCCGCGCCTGCACCGCGGTTCGTTCACCGCGCGCCGGATCGTGCACGCACGCCCGCAATTCACCCGCCAGCGCCGCCGCCGTCGCCGCTCCCTGGATGAACTCGGGATACATCGCTTCGCCGAGCAGCAGGTTCGCGATGCCGATGAACGGCACCTTCACCAGCCGCTTCGCGAAGAAATACGTCAGCGGATTCGCCCGATAGGCGATCGCGCCCGGGATCGCCGCCAGCGCGCAGTGCATCGACATCGTCCCGCTCGAGGTCAGCACCGCCGCCGCCGCCACCGGCTCACCCGTGCGCGCCAGCATCACCCGTGGCCCGCCGCGTGGGCGGCGGGCCATCTCCGCCTCCAGCACGCCGCGAATCTCCCCGCTGGGATAAAGCACCACCGCCTCCCGCTCGCCAAACTCCTCGAACCCCCGCAACAGCGCCGGAAAAATCCGCGCCACCGCCTGCTTCCGGCTGCCCGGCAGCAGCAACACCGGTCCCGCCGCATCGTAGCGCACCGGCGAGACGTAATCGTCCGCGACGAACGGATGCCCGACAAACTCCACCGGCAGCGCCGTGTCCGCGTAACACTTCGCCTCGAATGGAAAAATCACCGCCATCGCATCGAGGTCGCGCGCCATCGCGAACCGCCGTCCCGCCTTCCACGCCCAGATCTGCGGTGAAATGTAGAACAGCACCTTGGTCGCCCCCCCGCCTTTCGCGCTCAACCCGCGTTCCCGCAGCGCCGCCGCCAGCCGGAGATTGAATCCCGGATAATCGACCAGGCACACCGCCCGCGGCCGATATGCGTCGATCCAGCGCAACGTCTCCGCAAACAGCGCGCGGAAAAACGCCAGGTGCTTCAGCACCTCGACAAACCCGACCACCGAGGTCGCCGTCATGTCGTGCAACAACTGCGCTCCCGCCGCCGCCAGCTCCGGCCCGCCCAGCGCCGCGATCCGCAGCTCCGGCCGCTTCGCCCGCAGCTCCCGCACCATCCGCGCCGCATGCTCATCGCCCGAATGCTCGCCCGCGATGATCAACAGATCGACCCCGCCGCCCGCCGGCGGCGGCAACGACGGCTTCGCCGGTTCCGCCGCCTTCATTGCGGATGCAACTCCTCGTATCGCTCGCGATACAGATCGACGAACGCCCGCCGCAGCCCTGCCTTCGCCCGCGGCCCGTCCGCCAGAAACTCGATATACCCGCGCTCTTCCGGCTCATACCGCGGCCACGCCGTCAATGGAGGCGGGGTGCCTCCACCCCGCATTTCCGGGCGCATTTCCGAATGATTCGGATCCCCGCTCGCCGCAAAGTTCACCCAATACCGCTGCATCGCCTCGCACAGCGCCTTGTCCGCCGCGTTGTAGTCCGCCCCGAGCCCGTTCGGCACCATCTCGCCGAACACATACGGCAGCTCCGCCGAATGCGCCGCCCCTTCGCTCTCGTGGCCGATCGGCGTCCGGCTGAATTGATACTGCCACACCGGCCGCCCCGCCGCGCTCTGCCAGATCGCCAGCAGCGACGCCGAGCCGCGAAACACCGCGTCCGTCAGGAACTGCGTGCCCGTGTCGCCGAGCATCGGATCCATCGCCATCGCCGGCATGCCTTCCGCCAGCCCGTAAAGCTTCAGCGCCTTTGGCGCCAGGCCGCCAAAATCCCGCTCGATCTGCGCGCGCAACTCGTCCCGCGTCCCGTGAAACGCGAACTCGCGCGCATTCGAGCCGACGACCAGCGGAATCGCCGCCGCCCGTCCCGCGGCAAACGTCGCGCCCGGCTCCTCCTTCAGCAACCAGCCGTCGATGCTCGGCCCGGTCCCCAGCCGGCGCTCCGCCGCGTCCGCGATCAGCTTGTCCGCCGGCAACGCCCGGAGCGCAGCGAGAGTGGCGCCGCCGATCGCGCGCCCGAACTCGTCCCCCTTTTTTTCCACCTCGGCACGCGACGGGTAGCCAAACGCACCGATCGAAACCACCGGCCCGCTTTCCAGGATCGCGCGTTGAAACAATCCCCGCGCCCGCGGCGACACCATCAGCAGCCCGATGTCCTGCGCACCCGCCGACTGCCCCATCACCGTGACGTTCTCCGGATCGCCCCCGAACGTCGCGATGTTATCGCGCACCCAACGCAACGCGGCCATCTGGTCCAGCAACCCGTAGTTGCCCGACGCGTGATGCGGCGAGTCCGCGCTCAGCCCCGGATGGGAAAAGAAACCAAACACTCCCAGCCGGTAATTCAGCGACACGAGCACCACGCCGTGCTCCGGCAGCGTCGTATGGATCAGCAGGTGATCCCAGCCCGCCCCGCCGACATTCGCCCCGCCGTGGATGTATACGATCACGGGCCGCTTCGATTTCACCGGCCACTCGCCGGTGAGCACATTCAGGTAGAGGCAATCCTCACTCTGATTTTTGCGCTGCGTCGTGTTCCAGCCGAGGTCGGGCTGCAACGCCGAGGGCCCCGGCTCGCCCGCCTCGCGCACGCCCGTCCACGCCTCGACCGGCTGCGGCGGTTGCCAGCGCAACGCGCCGACCGGCGGTCGCGCGTAAGGCACGCCGGCAAAAAGCGCCCCTGCGCCTCGCGCCACGCCGCGAATCGCGCCGCCCGTCACCGCCACCGTGAAAGGTTTCGCCGCCAGGGACGCAACCGTGAAAACGAGGCCGAGCGCCAGGAGACGCAGCGTAGCGGCAGGCCTCCGTGCCTGCCGGCTCCGGAACTCGACGGCCGGCAGGCCGGGACGCCTGCCGCTACCCGCGACTCTTCCGATCTGCGATTTCCGGTCGTTCGCCTTCACGATTTTCTTTTCCGGATCTGGTCCGTGATCGCCATCGCCACTTCGAGCGCGCTCTTGCCCAGCGCCGCGCCGACCTTCGGCTGCCGCGCGTTCGCCACGCTGTTCACGAAATGCGCGAGCTCGATCGCGAGCGGCTCGCCTTTTTCAATGGGAATTTCCTGCACCGGGATCGAGCTCACGTCGCCCGCCTTCGCCAGCCCGATCTTTAATTTCAAGCCATAGGCGATCAGATCGCTCTTCTTCACGAGATGACCCTTCTGGTTCATGAAATCGAGCGACAGGTAGGCGTTGTCCTGGAACACGCGAATCTCCCGGTTTTTCTTCAGGCTCATCCGGCTCGCGCTCAGGTTCGCCACGCAGCCGCTCTCGAACTCGATCCGCGCGTTCGCGATGTCCTCCGTCTTCGACAGGACGTTGATCCCCACGCTGTCGATCCGCCGGATCGGCGACTTCACCAGCGCCAGCACCACGCCGATGTCGTGGATCATCAGGTCGAGCACGACGCCCACCTCCGTCCCGCGCGTCTGGTAGGGCGCCAGCCGCTCGGTCGTGATGTAGCCCGGCCGGTCGACGGCCTTCTCCATGAAGCTCATCACTGGGTTGAAATGCTCCACGTGCCCGACCTGCACGATCGCGTTCGCCGCCTGCGCCGCCGCCAGCACGCGCTCCGCCTCCTCGAGCGACGCACAGATCGGTTTCTCGATCAGCAGATGACAGCCCGTCGCGAGCAGCGGCAGCGCCACGTCCGCATGCCGGTCCGTCGGCACCACGATCGAAACCGCATCGCACGCCTCGCCGAGTTCGTCCAGCGAACCAAAGCGCCGGCAGCCCAGCTTTGCGCCAATCTCCTTCGCCCGCGCGTCGTCCGTTTCGAAGATCCCCGCGAACTCCACGTCCGTCATCCCCGCGTAAATCCGTGCATGATGCTGCCCGAGCGACCCAACGCCCGCAACGCCGCATCGAATCTTTGTCGAAGCCATGAACCGACGACGGTAGCGGCGGTCGTCCCGACCGCCATCTGAAAAGGTGGGGCGTGATCACCAATGCGCCTTCAAGTAGCGCAGGCGTCCCCGCCGGCCTCGCCTCATGCCGGCGTGACGCCTGCGCTACTCAATACTCCCTCGTGCAAAAACAAACTCCGCTGCGCCTTCGCCGCGTGCGCCGCATTGTGCGTCACGAGCACCAGCGCCGTTCGCGTCTCGGCACACAGTCCCAGCAGCAATTCGATCACCGCGTCGCCCGTGTGCTCGTCGAGATTTCCCGTCGGCTCGTCCGCGAGCATGAGCCGCGGTGAATTCATCATCGCCCGCGCCACCGCCACGCGCTGCCGTTCGCCGCCCGACAGGTGTGCCGGCAGATGCGTCGCGCGGTCCGCGAGACCCACGCGCGCGAGCAGGTCCTTCGCCCGCGCCTTCTCCGCCGCGCCCGGCGGCTTCACCATGCGCGCCGCCATCAGCACATTCTGCAGCGCGTCCAATTCCGGAATCAGGTAAAACGCCTGGAACACCATCCCCAAAAACGACGCGCGCCGCCCCGCCGCCGCCGGCGCGCCGGCCCACGCGAGGGTCCCCGCCTCCGGCGCATCGAGCCCCGCCAGCAGATTCAGCAGCGTCGATTTTCCCGACCCGGATTCGCCGCGCACCGCCACGCTCTCGCCCGCCGCCACCGCGAGATCCACGCCCCGCAGCACCTCGATCCGCCGGTCGCCGCTCGGAAACGAT
>DASZPP010000247.1:0-18826 GCA_035549975.1 Opitutus sp. | reverse complement strand
GTTCCGTCACGAGGCACCGGTTCATCCCTTGGATTCCGCCGGTCGAACAGTACGCCGAGCCGCCGATCAGGTTGAGCGCCGTCCCGCGACCCGCCGGCTCCATCCTCGCCACGGGAATTGGTTCAAGGCTTCGCCCCGTCGCTTCCTTTCGGAGCGACCGGGTCATGCGGGTTGCCGCAACTGTCATGGTTTCCTGCGGGTCAGGCTCGGGCCGGACCCAAAATCGTTTTCATCAGCGGCAACAACAGCCGCATCTGGCTCCGCCACTTTTCGATCTGCTTGACCCGCTCTTCCGAAAAATTCCGCCCGGCCGCATCCGGCGCCGCGCTCGCGTGCTCCCGCAACTTCCTGATCCGCGCGCCGCCCTCGGCGACCACCGTCTCCACCTGCTCCTTCAACACTCCGCTCACGAGCTTGCGCAACCCGAGTTCCGGTTCGAAACGCTCCCGCCGATCGCCGTCGCTGCTCACGCTGCGCACCGCACCGAGTCCGCGCAGCGCCTGCAATCCCTGGCTGGCCGAACCCCGGCTGATATCCAGCCGCTCCGCGATGTCCGTGAAGCTCAGTGGCTGCGGCGAGGCGAACAGCAGTCCATACACCTGCCCGACCGAGCGCGGCACGCCGAACACCTGCACGACATCCGCAAAGAACGCGATGCATTCGCGTTCAAAGGCGGACGCCACGACGGCGCTCATGGTCGCTGCGCCGTTATCAGCAGGCTGGAGAGTGCTTGTGGTTCGCGACATCAGGGAACTCCGGATAGACGTCGCAGGAACTTTCCCGTTGTTCAATCTAAATTGAACAACTCTTTCGAAAACCGCCCGCCGCCCCTGTCTTTTCCCTCTGATCAGGATTCCCGCGGGCCCGAGACGATGTTGCCGCTCGCCGGCGCGTCGAGCCCAAAAGCCGCGGTCCGCCGCGGCGTTATCGGCGCGCCGTCACGCCGCTGCACCCGTCTCGTGGCGTTCCTGCAAACGGCCGACCACCGTGGCCACTTTTTCGCACAGATCCGAGAGGCCGAACGGCTTGGCGAGAAATTCCACCGCACCGTCGCTGCGCGCTTCGTCCGGAAGACTCGCCGAGCTGTAGCCGGAGGTGAGGATCACCGGCAAATTATATCCGGCCTGGCGCATCTCGCGCAACGTCTCCGCGCCGCTCAGTTCCGGCATCGTGAGGTCGAGCAGCACCAGGTCAAAGGCGCCGGCTTCCGCCCGAAGCATGTCGAGCGCCTGCTGCCCGTTGTCCACGAGCACCGTGACGTAGCCCTGGCGGCCCAGGATTTTCTGGGCGGATTTGCGGACGATCGCCTCGTCGTCGACGATCAGGATCCGGCCCTTGAGCCGGTGAGGCGCCGGCTCGGGCGGCGGCGGCGCAACGGCCTCGACCGCCGGAATGCAGGGCAGGAGAACATGGAAGGTCGTCCCTTTCCCCAACGCACTTTCCACGCGCAGCGTGCCGTGATGGCCGCGCACGATGCCGCGCACCGCGGCCAAGCCCAGGCCGCGCCCGATGAATTTCGTCGTGAAAAACGGATCGAACGCCCGGGTGATCGTCTCCGGCGTCATCCCGCAGCCGGTATCGCTGACGGTGAGGTGAATGTAGTCGCCGCCCGTCAGCCCGGCGGTGCGGTATTCCTTCTCGAGGCCGGCACTGGTGAGCCGTTCGCTGGTGGTGACAATGCGGATGTCGCCCGGTTTGTCGCCCAGGGCGTCGGATGCGTTTGCCACCAGATTGATCACGACCTGTTTCAACTGCGTGCTGTCCGCGCTGGCGAACAACGACCCGTCGCACAGGCTGATCTCGAGCCGCGCCTTCTTGCTGATCACGCTCCGCAACAGCTCGGCGGTCTGCCGCATCAGCGCATTGAAATCGACTTCCGAGAGATGAAACGTGCCCTTGCCGGCGTAGGCGAGCATCTGCTGGCACAAGCCGGCGGCGGTGAGCGTCGCGGATTGGATTTGGTCGAGGCTCTCGACCGCGCCCGGCGAAATTTCCGCGCCGTCCCGCAGCAGCGAAGCGTTGGTGAGGATCGCCGTGAGAAGATTGTTGAAATCGTGCGCGATGCCGCTCGCGACGACCCCGAGGCTCTCCAGCTTCTGGCTTTCGAGCAGCAGCCGCTCCAGTTCGACGCGTTCGGCGATCACCTGCTGGCGGGCGGCCATCTCGACCTGCAATTGATCGCAGACCCGCTCCAGCGCGCCGCTGCGTTCCTCGAGCTGTTCCTCGAGCCGGGCTTCGTGTCGGCGAAGCCGGCAGTCCATCCGCCAGCGCTGCGCAATCAGCCGAACCAACTGTCCCGCGTCCAAGCCGGAGTTCGCCGCGTCCAGCACGACGACCGGCTGTCGCTCGGCGATCGGCCGGAGCCGTTCGCGCCAGGCCGGGTCATCCGCCCCGGCGGCGACGATCAACTGCACCCCCGAATCCGCCCGCCAAAACGATTCCAACTGCTCCACCGCCGCTTCGTCCGGGTCGCGATCCAGGCAGAAAATCACCATCGCGATCGGCCGTCGCCCCGCGGCACCATCGCGGACGAGTTCCAATGCGGCCGGCACCGCCGCCGCCTCCTCCACGAGCAATCCGCCCTCGCCGGCGCCCAGCCGGATGCCTTCCAGCTCCGTTCTGAAGCGGGCCCGGGCGGTCGAATTACATCCGGTGATCAGGCAGCGAACGCTGAGTTCGGCAAGGCTCGGAGAATTCATGCTGGAAAAAATTGAAGCGGGAGGCTCCGGACCAGCTCGCGGCGATCCGCTCGGGCCCTGAGCGAAATTCAATACGGCACACTTGGCGCAATATTTTAGGGAAAAACACCGGAAGCTGCAGGCAATTCACCCAGTCCCTCCGCCGCGGGGCTGGAGGCGCGCTCAGTTTAATTCCACCGGCCCGTGCGAGAGTCGCTCGCCGAGGCATTTTGTAGCGCGGTCGAGCACGACCGGCAGCGCCTCCTCCAACAGCTCCGGCGTGAACCCCCACTCGATGAGAAACGTCCCGTGCAGCGCGAACAGGAATCCGTCCTCCGCCACTCCCGGGCCCAAAGTGGTCGCAAGATATTTCGCCGCGTGCAGGTGGGCGAGCAGCGGAGTGGCTTCCGCCGGAGCCGAGCGCGGATCGACCTGAAACCCGGCCGCCGCCACCAGCTCGTCGGGAAAACGCCACTCGCGCAGCAGCCGGCCGCCCACGTCCGCGTGATTGTAACCGAGAATGTCCGTTTCCGCCTGCTCCCACGAGACGCGCGCCTCGCGGCAGCGCGAGCGGATCGCGGGAAAATGCCGCGCACACGCATACGCGAGCGCCAGTTTTCCGAGGTCGCACAGCAATCCGGCCGTGTAAGCGGTGGCCGGCTCAACCAGCCCCGTTTTTTCCGCGAGCACTTCCGCGGCGAGCCCCGTGCACAGCGCGTGGCGGCAAAAATCTCCCGGTTCCCACGACAGCCCGAGCGGGGTCAGTTGCTCCCAGCGTTCCACGAGCACGAGCGCGGCCAGGCGGTAGACCTCGCGCTGGCCCAGCCGGAGCACTGCGCCCGCGACCGTGCCGACGCGCGTCGAGCTGGTGGCGCCGAAGAAAACCGAATTCGCCACCCGCAGCGTCGCCGCGGCGAGCGGCGGATCGAGCTCGATGATTTCCTCGATGTCCGCCGCCGAGCTGTCCTCGCGTCGCAGCGCGGCCGCGAGACGCGGCAGCAGCGCCGGCGAACACGGCATGCGCAACGCCTGCGCGCAAACCTGCTCGACGGTGGGCGGGACAGCGGAGTCGGTCATGGATAAATGCGCCCGCGCTCAGGCCGCGTGCCGCAGCAACGCGGGATCGAGGATGAGCGCGATGTTGCCGTCGCCCATGATCGCTCCGCCGGCAACGCCCGGTGCGCTCTGCAGGAGGGAGCTGAAATTTTTGATCACGACCTCCTGCTTGCTGATCATCTCGTCCACGAGCAGCGCCGACGTCCGGCCGGAGGCCTCGACCACGACCACGATGCCATCCCACGGATTCTCCGCATCCGCGGGGATGTTGAAACAGCGGTTGAGCCGGTGCAGCGGCAGCACGCGGCCGCGCAGGTCGATGACCTCGCCTCGTCCCTGCACCGTGGAAATCGCCTCGCGCGTCGGCTTCAACGCCACCTGCACCGACGTCGTCGGCAGGATGAACCGGTCCGTGCCCACGCGCACGACGAGACCGTCGATGATCGCCATCGTCAGCGGCAGCTTGATGCGGAACACCGATCCGCGGCCAACCTCCGACTCGATTTCGACCTTGCCGCGGAGTTTTTCGATGTTGCGCCGCACGACGTCCATGCCGACGCCCCGCCCCGACACCGCCGTGACTTTTTCCGCCGTCGAAAAGCCCGGCAGGAAAATCACGTTGTAGATTTCCTCGCGCGACGGCTGGGTGTTTTCAGGGACCAGGCCCTTCGCCCGCGCCTTCGCGAGAAGCTTCGCCGGGTCGAGTCCGCGGCCGTCGTCGGCCAGTTCGATCACGATGTTGCTGCCGCGGTGATAGGCGCGGAGCTGGAGCTGGCCGGTCTCGGGCTTGCCGCAGGCGCGGCGGTCCGCCGGTGGTTCGACGCCGTGGTCGATCGCGTTTCGCACCATGTGCACGAGCGGATCGCCGATTTCCTCGACGACCGTGCGATCGATTTCGGTGTCCTCGCCACTCGTCGCGAGCGTGACCTGCTTGCCGCAATCGCGCGCGAGGTCGCGCACGAGCCGCTCCATTTTTTGGAAAATGGGTTTCACCGGGATCATCCGCAGCGCCATCGCGGTGGTCTGCAGCTCCTTCGTGATCCGGCTCAACTGGCCGATGTTGCGCTGCAACGGCGAACCACCGTCGCCCAGGCCCCGCGCGCTTTCGATCAACTGGCTTTGCACGATGACGAGTTCGCCGACGACGTTCATCAACGAGTCGAGTTTCTCGGTGTTGACGCGCACGGTCTGCGCCGTCCCGCCCGACCTGGGCACCCCGGACGCCGCAGCGGAAGAAACCTCCGGTTTGGCCGGAGCCGGCGCGGCCACCGGGGCGACCCGCGTCGCCGCCGTTCCCGTGCCCACGCCGCCGGTCGCGGCGAGTTCCTTCACCGCCGCGATCAAATGGGCCACCGGCACGACCCGGTCGGGCACCGCGCCTTTCTCCAGCGCCAGCGACACCTGTTCGGTGAGCATCACGAGCGCATCACGGCTGCGCAGAATTTCGGTGATGATCGCCGAATTGAGCACGAGCTTGTGGTTTCGCGCGAGGTCGAGGAGCGACTCGACCTCGTGCGCCAGCCGGTGCATCGGCGCCAGCCCGAGGAAACCCGCGTTGCCCTTGATCGTGTGAAACGAACGGAAGATGGAATTGATCGCCTCGGCGTCGTCGGGCCGCTGTTCGAGCGCCAGCAACGCCGCTTCGATCTGCGCCAGATGATCGACCGCTTCCGCGTGGAATTCCGCGAGCAATTCGCGGCTTTCGTCCAGGTTCAGCGTCAGCAGCTCGTCCGCGCTCTGCGCCGCGTCCGTCGCAATCGCAGGCTGGGCCTTCGCCTCGGGCTGCGGCGGCGCGCCGGCGGCGTCGCCGAACGGCGGCGCCGCCCTGCCGGACTGAATCGCCTCCAACGCATCCGGCATCCATTCCACGAGCGTCCTGAGACGCCGCAGCGACTCCTCGTCGAACGGCTGCGCGGCATCGAGGCGCTTCTCGAGCGCCGCCTGCGTCGCGACCACCGGTTCGCGGAGGGTCGATTCGAGCGAACAGTGCTCGCGCAGCTCCCCCAGCAAACTATAAGCAGGGATCAGCCCGTCGTCGCGGCCGACTTGCGCCAACACCGCTTCGGCGGAGAGGCGATTGAGAACCTGTTCGATGGTGGCGAGAAGATCGGTCGGGACGGACATGTTCGCGGGAGGCGGGCTGCCTTGTTTAAATCGGTGCGACGGAGCCCCAGCTGAACCGTTTTTCGCAACCCTCCCGGCCAGGCGGCCCGGTTGCCCGATCCTCCGGTGTTTGCCTGAGATCTCGCGGTTCCGCTCAAGCGACCCTCCGGACTCGCCGAGCTATAACCAACGCCCACATGACGACCGCCGCCGGACACCAAGCCCTCATCGCGCCCGACAAGTATCGCGCCAACGCAGCCAGGACGATCGGCATCGCCGCCATTTTCGCCGCTTCACTCGCGACCGCCGGCTGGAAAACCAGCGCGACCCTGTCCACTCGCGCCGGTTATGATTCGAATGTTTTTCTGCAGGACAGCGCGCCGGCGCCCTCTTATTCCGGCGCGGTCCGGCCGCGGGTCGGGTCGTTCGTCGGCGATCTGGCCGCCAGCGTGGCGGTCGAGGGCGCGGTTTCGCCGCAATTGAACCTAGCCGCCAGCTATGCGCCCGAAGCGATGTGGTTCCATACCCAGTCCGGCGAGGACAATGTCACGCACCGTCTCAGCCTGCTGTTTTCCGGACGGGGCGATGCCACCACGTGGAGCCTGCAATCCGCCGCCACGCGCATCGACGGCGCCAGCCAGGGCCCGATCTTCGGCTGCGAAGGTGGCGCAACCGCGATCGGTGGAATTCCGCTGCGCGACCGGCGCGACGCATTCATCGAACGCAGCACATTCAAGCTCACCCGGACCCGCGGCGCGTGGTTCCTGCGGCCGGTCGCCACGGCCTACTTCCACGACTTTCTGACCAAGCAGAGTTCCCGTCCCGGTTACGAAAACTACATCGATCGTTCCGAATACACCGGCGGGATCGATCTCGGTCGCAACGTGTCCGCCCAAGACCGCCTCTATCTCGGCTATCGCTACGGCCGCCAGGACCAGCTCAAGCTTCTCGGAGTCGACAGCCCCTATGATTGGAACCTGCAGCGTTTCCTCGCCGGTTTCGAGGGCGTGCCCGTCGCGTGGCTGAAGCTGAACCTGCTCGCCGGCCCGGAACTCCGCCGCGCCGCGCGTCCGTTGCCGACCGGGTGCGACGACGACCGCACGGTCTGGTGGCTCGACGCCTCCGCGTCGGTGACCGCCGGCCCGCGGGACACGATTGCGCTAAATGCCCGCCGGTACGCGCAGCCGTCGTTCGCGAGCTTCGGCAGTTACGAGGACATCACTTATGAAGGGTTGTGGCGCCACGACTTCGGTCGCGGGCTCGTCGCGAACGCCGGCTACAAGGCCTACGGCGGAAAGTGGATGGCCACCGCCGTCCGGTCCGACTGGATCCTCACCCCCAGCCTCGCGTTGTCCTACGCTCTCAACCGTCGCCTTTCGCTCGATGCGAACTGGTCCGCCGACCGGGCTTCGAGCCGCGTGCCCGCCAAGCCCGGCCGCGAATACGTCCGCCAGCTCAGTTTCCTTTCGGCCCGCTACGTTCTGTAGGGGCACCGGCATTCTCTTTCGGCACAATTTCATCCAACCGCCCCATGAGTCTCCAAAACATGAAGCTCTCCACCAAGATCACCACGCTCGCCGTCGCGCCCGTGGCCATCGCGGTCGCCGCTTCGTTGTGCACGTTGTTTTTCAAGCAACGCCAGCTTGCGCACGAAGTCGACGCGACCATCCGCGAACAGGCGTACAGTGAGTCCGCCAAGGTCGCCCAGACCGTTTATCAACTCTGCGCCAGTTCCGAACAGCGCAACCAGCGCGAGCTCGCACGCGATCTCGCGATCGCCCGCGCCATTGTGCGGCAAGCCGGCGCCATCAGCTTTGGCAGCGAAAGCGTCTCTTGGCAGGCGGTGAATCAATTCAACCAACAGAAGGTTTCCGTCACGCTGCCCAGGATGCTCGCGGGCTCCACCTGGCTGGGCCAGGTTTCGGCGTCCGCGGATCCGGCCCCGGTGGTGGATCAAACCCGACAGGAAACCGGCGCCTTCTGCACGATACTCCAGCGGATGAATGACACCGGTGACATGCTCCGAGTCTGCACCAACGTTCTCCAAAAAGACGGCACTCGCGCCATCGGCACATATATACCGGCCCGCAATCCGGACGGCGCAGCCAACCCCGTGATCGAGGCCGTGCTCCGCGGCGAGACCTATCGGGGGCGCGCCTTCGTGGTCGATGACTGGCACGCCACGACCTACGAGCCGATCTGGGACGCCGCCAAGACCCGCGTCATCGGGATGCTTTATGTCGGCGTCGGACTGACCGAGATCAACCGCGACCTGCGCGAGGCCCTCATGAAAGTTATCGTCGGCAAGACCGGCTACGTCTACGCAGTCACCGCCAGCGGCGCCCATCGCGGCGATTATATCATTTCCTATCAGGGCAAACGCGACGGCGAAAACATCTGGGAAGCCAAGGACGCCGACGGCCGGCTGTTCATGCAGTCGATCATCGCGAAGGCGCTCAATACCAAGAACGGCTCCACGGACCTCGAAGTCTATCCCTGGAAAAATACCGACGAAAAATCCGCGCGCACCAAGATCGCCGCCGTCACCTACTTTGCCCCGTGGGATTGGGTGATCGGCGCCGGCGCCTACGAAGACGACTTCGACGACGCGCGTGACCATCTCGATGCGGCGGAGCGCGGCATTGTCACCTGGGTGAGCGGCATCGCGGTCCTCGTCGCCGTCCTCGCCGCCAGCGCGGGCCTGTGGTTTTCCCGCATCATCGGCGGCCGCATCGGCCGTCTCATCGGTGATCTGAATGAAGGCTCCAACCAGATCACCTCCGCTTCCGGCCAGGTTTCTTCCGCAAGCCAAAGCCTCGCGGAAGGCGCGACCGAACAAGCCGCGTCCCTCGAGGAGACCAGCGCCTCGCTCGAGGAAATGGCGGGCATGACCCGGCGCAACGCCGAGAGCGCCACCAAGGCCAACGAACTCACCGGCCAGGCCCGGCACGCCGCCGATTCCGGCGCGACGGACATGAAAGCGATGAGCGAGGCCATGAACGCGATCAAGGTCTCGAGCGACGACATCGCCAAAATCATCAAGACGATCGACGAAATCGCATTCCAGACGAACATCCTCGCCCTCAACGCCGCCGTCGAAGCCGCCCGCGCCGGGGAAGCCGGCATGGGCTTCGCCGTCGTCGCCGACGAGGTGCGCAACCTCGCCCAGCGCTCGGCGCAGGCGGCCAAGGAAACCGCGGCCAAGATCGAGGGTGCGATCGACAAGACTTCGCAGGGCGTGCAGATCAGCGTCAAAGTCGCCGAACGCCTGACGGAGATCGTCGAAAAGGTCCGCAAGGTCGACGAACTCGTCGCCGAGGTCAGCACCGCCAGCAAGGAGCAGAGCCAGGGCGTCCAGCAGATCACGACCGCCGTGAGCCAGATGGACAAGGTTGTTCAGAGCAACGCCGCCGGCGCCGAGGAAACCGCCGCCGCCGCCGAGGAGCTCAACGCCCAGTCGATGATGCTCAAGGAATCGGTTGCCAGCCTCCAGGCCTTTGTCGACGGACGCGGCCAGGCGGCATCAGCGCCGATGGTGCGCCCGTCCGCCGTCGCGACACCGGCACCAAAAACTCCGACCGCGAGCCCGCGCACGGTTGCGCCCGTCCTGACCCCACCCGTCCGCACGCACGGTCCGCAACTCGCGCCCGCCGCCACCAACGGCCACGCCAATGGCCACGACGATTTCTTTAAAGACGCCTGACGGACGGTCCGCTTTGACCCCCATGAGCAACGCCACCGAAACCAAAACCGCCGCCGCACCGGGCAAGTATCTCACCCTGCTGCTCGACAACGAAGCCTACGGCATCGCCGTCCTCAAGGTGCGCGAGATCATCCGCCACCAAAAGATCACGCCGGTCCCGCAGATGCCCGACTACGTCAAAGGCATCATCAACCTCCGCGGGCGCATCGTCCCGGTCATCGACCTGCGCATCCGCTTCGGACTCGACGCCGCGGTGACCGAGCGCACCTGCGTGGTCGTCGTGCAGGTGCAAAGCCCCGCCGGCCAGCCGGTGCACATGGGGCTGGTCGTCGACTCCGTGGAGGAGGTCGTTCATCTCGCCGCCGCCGACATCGAGCCCACGCCCGAATTCGGCACGACGATCGACACGTCCGTCCTGCTCGGCATCGCGAAGGTCAAGGGCCGGGTCAAAACCCTCCTCGATATCGACAAGGTCGTCACCGCTGAAACCATCGCCTCCGTCGCCCGCCCGGCCGCCTAGCCGGGCCGGATTCGCCGTCGTCATTTCCAGACCGCCATGGCCGGCCGTCCCGCCGTCACCCCGATCGACGCATCGCGCGATTTTCGCGTGGAGGAACTTTTCTTCTCCACCACCGATCGTCGCGGCGTCATCCGCTCGGGCAATAAAGTCTTCAGCCGCGTGAGCGGCTATCCCGCCGATCAATTGATCGGCCGGCCGCACAACCTCATCCGGCACCCGGATATGCCGCGGGCGGTTTTCCGCCTGATCTGGGACTACTTGAAAGCCGGCAAATCCGTCGCCGGCTACGTGAAGAACATGGCCGCCGACGGCCGTCACTACTGGGTGATGGCCGTGATCAGTCCCATGCCCGACGGCTATCTCGCCGTCCGCTTCAAGCCGACCAGTCCGCTTCACGCAAAGGTCGAGGCGCTTTACCGCGACATCCTGCAGGCGGAGCGCGCCGCACCGCGGGGCGGCGACATCGACGCCGGCGTGGAATGTCTCCAAGCCGGCCTGCACGCCGCCGGCTTCGGCGGCTACGACGCGTTCATGGTCGCCGCGCTGCACGCCGAGTTGAAATCGCGCGACGAAACACTCGCCACCCAGCGCCGCCGGCTCGTGGCCGATCGGATCGAGAGCGTCGGCGCCCCGGAGTTGGAGCGCACCAAGGGCATCTACGATCGATGCCAGGACACCTACGGGAGCATCAATCGCCTTTACGCCGAGCTCGACGAATACGCGCGCCTCCAGCAGGTCATCACCGACTACTTCAGCGGCATCGTCGACGCGGCGGCGGACTTCCGCCTCGTCGCCCTCAACGCGACCATCAAGTCCGCCCACCTCGGCGATCAGGGACGTTGCGCCGGCGTCATTGCCAGCCAGCTCGCCGAAACCTCCCAAAGCGTCTCGGACCTCAGCCGCCAACTCAACGGCCGGATCCGTCCCGTCGCCGACGGCCTCCGCGCCGTCATTCTCCATCTTGCCGCCGCCCGGCTCCAGCTCGAGATGGTGATGTTCCTGCTGCACGAGATCGCGAGCGCCACGACCGCCAGCGCCGACGAGATCCGAATGGTGGACGAACTTCAGTTGGGTTTCGATCGCACGCTCGAATCCGTCTCCGTCAGCGTGACCGCCGCGCGGGGCGGCTTGCGCGGCTTCGGTTCCGAGGCCGCCGAAATGCACCGGCTGAATCTCGCGATGCAGGTCACCCAAATCGGCGGCGCCGTCGAGGCCACCAAACTGCAGGACGGCGGATCGCTCGCGCAGACTTTCCACGATGTCCGCGAAATGACCGAGGCCTCGAAGGTCAAGCTGACCGAGCTCACCCAGGCGATCGAATCCTTTGCCGCGCTCGTCGGCTCCGCCCCGGCGATCATCCGGCAGGTCACCGCCGCCGCCGAGGTCACGCGTCGCGACATCCGCGATTTTCTCGGGCTCCTCTCGCATCAGTCGGCAAAACCTTCCGCCGCAATGCCGGAACCCGCTTCGCCGGCTGGCGAACCGATCCGGCCTTCCACGCCCGCCAGCGGCGCGGGTCCTTGAACGCGCGCTTCTGCGCCTGCAAGCCGTCCGCGCATGATTCCTTCTTTCGCCACCCCGTGAATCACCTGCATTGATCGTGTTAAATCCGCCCGTTTAAGTGCCGATCGAGCGGATGACATCCATGCACGATCGCGCCACTCAGATGCGGGAGCGCGCGCCGGCCCGGCCGGCGGCTTTTTGCTGCGAAAACGGAGGAGCGTTCGTGCCGGCCGCGGCGCCCGCAGACACGAGCGGCTCGCACTGCCGGTCAGCGCCATGAACCCGCATCGCATCTACGTCGTCGAGGACAGCGCGCGTTTCATCGCGGAATTCCGCGACCGGCTGGCGCGTCTCGGTTACGACGTCTGCGGCCGGACGGCGCAGGGCGCCAAGGCGCTCAGGGAAATCCCAAAGCTTCGACCCGATCTCGTACTGATGAACGTCCGCCTCGCCCGCCGCATGAATGGCGTCGCGATCGCCACCCGGCTGCGTGCGCTGATCGATGTGCCGGTGGTGTTCGTTTCCACCGTGGCGGACTTGAAGCTGGTCGACGAGGCGATCGCGAGCGGGTCGTTCGCCCACCTCGTCAGGCCGTGCGCCGAACACGAGCTGCACGCGACCCTCCAGGCCGCACTCTGCAAACATCGCTCGGAAGCGCCGCTCCGTTCGGAAAAGGAACGCCTCGAGGCCGCCGTGCAGCAGCGCACCGCGGAACTCATGGCCAGCGAACGTCAGTTGCGCGACCTGTTCGACGGCACCAGCGACCTGATCCAAAGCGTCGCACCCGACGGCAAAATCCTTTTCTCGAACCGCGCGTGGCGCGAGACGCTCGGCTACGACGGCGCCGATCTCGACGGGCTGAATATCTTTGAAATCATCCACCCCGACGGCCGGGACCATTGCCGCGAGATTTTTGACCGTTTGATGCGCGGCGAGAACGTGGGCGCGGTCGATGTCGCGTTCCTCTCGCCCGACGGGCGGCGCATCGCGCTCGAGGGCAACATCACCGTGCGGCACGAAGACGGCCGGCCCGTCGGCACGCGGGGAATTTTTCGCGACGTTACCTCCCGGCACGCCGCCGCCGCGGCCGCGCGGCGGACGCTCGAACGCACGGCGGCGTTCCAGGGCGCGTTGCTCGAGCTCCGCGACCACACGGGGGAAACGCCGGCGGCGTTCTTTCGCGCCGCCACCGAAAGCCTTGCCCGCGCGTTGCGCGTCGACGAGGCCGGCCTCTGGCTCTTCGACGACCCGCGCACGCATCTCGTCTGCCACGATCGCTGGCTCGCCGGCGCCGGCCGGCACGAGGAAGGTTTGCGTGTTCCCGCCGCCGAGTGCGCCGCGTATTTCGCCGCCATCGGAACGGAGGAGTGCGTTCTCGTCGACGACCTCGCAACCGATCCGCGCATCTCGCCGTTTAAACCGCCCCATCTCGATTATTCCAGAATCGTCTCAGCGATCGATCTGCCCATCCGGGTGCGCGGCCAGCTTGCGGGTGTGCTCAACTGCGGCCACGCCGGCTTGGTCCGCCACTGGGAGCCGGATGAGGGCAAGTTCGCCGTCGCCGTCGCCGGCTACGCGATGCTCGTGCTCGAACAGGCCGAGCGCCACCGCGCCGAATCCGCGCTGCGCGAGCTGAATGAAAATCTCGAACGCCTCGTCGCCGAGCGCACCGCGGCGCTGCGCTCCAGTGAGGAACGCTACGCCCTCGCGCTGCGCGGCGCCAGCGACGCCCTCTGGGACTGGGATCTCGCCACCGGCACCGTCTTCTACTCGCCGCGCTGGATGGAGATGCTCGGCCTCGATCCCACGCGCGTGGCGAACACCTTCGACGAGATCAAGTGCCGCCTGCACCCGGACGAAGCCGGCGTAATCGACGCTGCGTTGCAGCGCTATGTTGCCGGCGAGACCAACGACCTCGATCTCGAGCACCGCATCCGGTTCGCCGACGGCACCTACCGGTGGGTCGAGGTGCGCATGCACGCTCTTCGCGACGCGGAGCGGCGGGCGATCCGCCTCGTCGGTACCTGGACGGACATCACCGACCGCAAGCGGGCCCAAACCGCCCTCGAGGCCAGCGAGGCCCGCCTCAAGGAGGCCCAGCGCATCGCCCATGTCGGGCACTGGGAGACCGACCTCGCCGGCGGGCCGATGCTTTGGTCGGAGGAAACCGCGCGTATTTTCGGCCTGGATCCCGGCGGCGGGCCGGTCAGCGATCAGTTTTTTGCGGCGCTCATCCATCCCGACGACCGCAACGAGGTGCTGGAAACGATCGAACGGGCCATCGCCCGGCGCGATTGCTTCCGCGTCGAATACCGGATCCGCCGGCCGGACGGAACGCAGCGGATCGTCCTCGACGAAGGAGAAATCGTTTTCGGCCCCGACGGCGCGCCCACCGGCTTGCGCGGGATCGTCCAGGACGTGACCGAGCGGCACGAAACGCAGCGCCAGCTCCGGGAGAGCGAAGCCCTTTATCGCGCGCTCGTCGAATCCAGCGCCGACGCCATTTTCCTCCTCGACACCGACGCCCGCATTCTCACGGCCAACCAGAAGGCCGCGCGCCTGCACGGTTACGCCGAGGCCGATCTCGTCGGCCGGCATATCAGCGAACTCGACGATCCCGCCGACCCCGAGGCGGTTCCCCTGGCCGCCGAGCGCACCGCCCGCCTCCTCGCCGGCGAAACCCTGCGGTTCGAAATCCGCCACCGCCACGTCGACGGGCACACGTTCCCGCTCGAGGTCGTCACCACCCCGATCCAGTTCGGCGGACGCACGTGCTTCCTCGCCGCGGAACGCGACATCACCGTGCGTAAACTCGCCGAGATCGCGTTGCGTGAGAGCGAGGCGAGGTTCCGCGCCGTCTTCAACCAGAGCCCGATCCCGATCGTCCTGACCACGGTCCCCGACCGCCAGATCGCCGCGATCAACGAAGCCGCGGTGCGCGTCCTCGGCGTGAGCCGGGCGGAAGTGATCGACGCCACGACGATGGCCGCAAAAATCTGGGCCGAGCCGGCACAGCGGGGACGGTTTCTCGAATTGCTGGCGCGCGACGGGCATGTCGTAGCGTTCGAGGCAAAAATCCGCCGGCGGAATGGCGGGATTGGCGAGTTCCTCCTCAACAGCTCGCATCTGAAAATCGGCGAAGGCATCTACACGCTGACCTCGATGATCGATGTGACCGAACGGCGGCTCGCCCAGGAGGCACTGGAAGCCAGCGAGGCCCGATACCGGATTTTGGTCGAGTCGAGCAGCGACGGCATTTTCCTCCTCGATGCCGCCGGCCGGATCGTTTCCGCCAACCGCGCGGCCGCCGCGATGCACGGCCGCACCCGTGAAGAACTCGCGACCCTGACTCTCGCCGACGTCGCGGCGCCGGAGCACGCGGAAATGATCTCGGACCGCCTGCACCGCCTCGCCACCGGCGAACGGCTCGTGTTTGAAGCGGAGCACCGGCGCAGCGACGGCTCCACGTTCCCGCTCGAGGCCAGCGCCACGCCGTTGAAAATCGGCACCGAGAACTGCGTGCTGGTCAGCCTCCGCGACATCACCGAGCGCAAGGCCGCCGAGGCCAGCCGTCGCGAAAGCGAGGAGAAATTCCGCACGCTCTTCGACCACAGCCCGGTGCCGATCGTGCTCAGCTCCGTGCCGGAAGGCCTGATCGTCGACGTGAACCAGGCCGCGCTCCGCCACTTCGGCTACACGCGCGAGGAAGCGATCGGCCGCACCGCCACCGACCTCGCACTCTGGACCGACCCGTCGGCCCGCGAGCACTACGTCGGCCAGCTCGAGGCGACCGGCCTTGTCGAGGACTTCGAGGCCGTGATGCGCGTGCAGGACGGGCGGGACTTGAACATCCTGCACGACAGCCGCATCGTCACGCTCGGCGGCCGGCTGCACGCGATCAACACCATCCGTGACATCACCCAGCAGCGCCAGGCCGAGCAGGAGATGAGCCGGCTGGCGCTGCTCGCGAAACAGACCGACAACTCCGTCGTGATCGCGGACCTCGACCAGCGGATCACGTGGACCAACGACGGCTTTGCCCGGCTCACCGGCTACACCTTCGACGAGATCAAGGGCCGGAAGCTGACGGATGTTTTCCCGCCGCCGGACACCGACGCCGCGGCCGCCGAGGCCCTGCGCGCCGCGCTCGTCCTGGGCGAAAACGCGTCGTGCGACCTCATCAATTATCACAAATCCGGCGAGCCCTACTGGATGCACCTCACGATCCAGGCGATGCGCGACGCCCACGGCGAAATCACCGGATTCTTTTCCACGGCGATCGACATCACGGACCGCAAACTCACCGAACTCGCGCTGGAATTCCTCGCGACCGGCGTGATCCACACCTTCGGCCCGGCTTATTTCCGCGTTGTCGCCGCGGCGCTCGCGCGCCTGGCCGGCACCGACCACGGGTTCGTGTGCGCATTCCTGCCCGGCGACCTCACACACTTTCACGCCTACGGGCACTGGCGCACCGGGCCCGCTTTTCCCGCGGAACCCGACAAGGTCCGCGGCGTCGACGACAAGGCCTGCGCGGCGCTCGTCGCCCGCAGCGTGGTGCTGATCGCCGACGAGGCCGCGCAACTCCATCCGCGCGACCCGCTGCTGCGGGACCGCGGGATTTCAGGCTACGCCGCGGTCCGCTTGCACGACGAGGAAGGCCAGCCGATTGGCTTCCTCGGCGTGATGGGCCGCCGCCGCCTCGGCCATCCCGGGCGCGTGGAGTCGCTGTTGCGGATGTTCGCCGTGCGCGTCGCGAGCGAGATGTCGCGCCAGCAAACCGAGGCGAAGTTTCGGGACCTCTTCGAGTTTTCGCCCGACGCCGTGCTGATTTCGGACCAGCGCATGATCATCTCGGACGTCAATCTGCGGGCGGTCGATCTCTTCGGCTATCCGCGCAACGCGATCGTCGGCCAGTCCGTGGAAATGCTGCTCCCGGTCGAGCACCGCTCCGCGCTCCTGGAGCGTCTTCGGGCCTACCTGGATGATCCGCAGCCTCACGCGATGGGCACCTCCGCGCCGGGATTGTTCGCGCGCGACAAGTCCGGCCGCGTCTTCCCGGTCGACATCAGCCTCAGTCCGCTGAAAACGCCGCGCGGCCTGTTGATCGTGGCCGCCGTGCGCGACATCACCGCACAGGTGCGCGCGGACGAACTGGCCGCCACCACGCATCACCGCACCGTCGTGCTGGCCCGATTCGGCCGCGAGCTCGCCGAGACCACAACCACGAAAGCCGCCGCGCGCCTCCTGCTGCAAATCGCGAACGAGCTGCTCGGCTGGGAATCCGCGGAGGTGCTGTCCTACCATGCCGCCACCGACCGTTTCACCACCCTCGCCAGCTATGTGCTCGTGGACGGAACCCCTCGCGAGGTGACATTCGCGTCCGGCACCATGCTCGAACCCACTGAGATTTCGCGCCGCGTGATGACTGACGGCGCGCAACTCGTCACACCAAACCCGGCCCCCGCGACGGGCGACGGCAGCATGGCTGCGGAAACAGGCGTGTCCGAAATCCAGGTGCCGATCCGGGTCGCCGGACGGTTCACCGGACTGCTGTCGGTGCGGCGCAGCCGGCCTGGCGCCTACGATCCGGGCGCCGTGGGGCAACTCCAGACCCTCGCCGACTACGGCGCGGGCGCGCTCGCGCGCATCCAGGCGCTCGATCAATTGCGGGCGAGCGAGGAACGGCTTCGCCTCGTCTGGGACAGCACCACCGACGGGATGCGGCTCTCCGATTCGCGCCGCCGCATCGTGGCGGCCAACTCCGCCTTCTGCCGCATGTTCGGCCGGCCCGGCGCCCAAATCATCGGGACACTCCTCGACGACCTCTACCAGGAGGCCACCGCCGCCGAAGTTCGCGCGGCCCACGAGAGCTGGTTCTCGCGCCGCGAGCTTCCGGCCATGCGGGAAATCGAACCCGTCCTGCGCGACGGCCGCCAGCTCGCGCTCGAAACCGTCCACGCCTTCGTCGAAACCGGCGGCCCCGAACCTCTCCTGCTGAGCGCCTATCGTGACGTCAGCGCGCGCCGGCTCGCCGACCGCGAGCGCGAGCTCATGCAGACGCAATTGCGCCAGAGCCAGAAAATGGAGGCGATCGGCACGCTGGCGGGCGGAATCGCCCACGACTTCAACAACATCCTCAGCGCGATCATCACGCACACCGACCTGCTGCGGATCGACCTGCCGCCGGATGTGCCCGGACGCGAAAACGTCGACGACATCGCCTCCGCCGCGGAACGCGCCCGGCGCCTCGTCCAGCAAATCCTCACGTTCAGCCGGCAGGGCGAAACCTCGCGCCAGCCGATGCTGCTCGGCCCGGTGATCGAGGAAGTCCAGCGCCTCCTTCGCGCCACGCTGCCCGCGATGGTGAAGCTCCATTACCACGCCGACGGCAATTGCCCGCCCGTCAGCGCCAACTCCACGCAGATTCACCAGGTCGTGATGAACCTGTGCACGAACGCCTGGCAGGCCCTGCCCTCGTCCGCCGGCAACATCCGCCTCGACCTGGCGTGCTGCGACCTGACCGCGGCGCAGGCCGCCCTGCTCCCGCCGCTGTCGGCCGGGCGGCACGTGCGCTTGAAGGTTTCCGACGACGGCACGGGCATGGACGAAGTCACCCTCGCCCGCGTCTTCGATCCCTTTTTCACCACCAAGAAACCCGGCGAAGGCACCGGCCTGGGGCTCTCGATGGTGCACGGCATCATGCAGGGCCACGGCGGCGCGATCGCCGTCGTGAGCGCGCCGGAGCAAGGGACCACCTTCTCGCTCTACTTTCCCGTGGCCGCCGCCGAGTCCGCCGCGGTTCCGCCGCCCGGGCCGATTCGGCCCGTCGTCCAGCCGCCGTCCGCGCGACTCCTGCTGGTGGACGACGAGCAGGTGGTCGGCGGCGCGTTGAAAAAGCTGCTCACCCGCCGCGGCTTTCTCGTCACGCATTGCACCACACCGGAGGAGGCCCTGGCGCTCTGCCGGCAGCAACCCGCCGGCTTCGACCTCACGATCAGCGATCAATCGATGCCCGGCATGAGCGGCCTCGAGCTCGCCGCCGCCATCCACGACCTCAATCCGCGGATGCCGATCGTCATCCAGTCGGGTCACGTCGACGCGCTGTTGAAAAAGGCGGTCGGCAGCCACGGCATCCGGTTGATTCTGCAAAAGCCGGTGGCGTCGCAGCACCTGTGCGACGTCGCCGTCCGCTGCCTGAGCGAGACCGGGTAATCGTCCGACCTGGAAATTCGCCGGCCACCGCGGTGCGCAGGCGACGCC
>DASZPP010000246.1:0-4653 GCA_035549975.1 Opitutus sp. | reverse complement strand
ATCGATCGCCGTTGGCCGCTCGGCCGCGCATTCGACGCGCGCGGGCCATGGCGGCCGGAGCCGTCGCAAGGTGAGCCCGCGCGGCGGATGCACGGGATCGTCCTCCGGTGGCGGCACCGTTTCGGCCGGCTTTTCCAAGGTGATGGCATCGGGCCTCCAGGTGTCGAGCACCACGGGAGTGCCCACGCAATCGTCGCCTACGATGGCGCCGACGCGGGCGAGGTTTTCCCAGAACAGCGCGGGATCGCGCAGCCCGGTCTCGAACAAGCCGTCTTGTTTCTCAGGCGGCCGGGCCGGCAAGGCGACGAGCCGCACGCCCACCACGCGTGCCGCGGTGGTGACGCTCTCCAAGTGTGCATGAAAGACGCGCATCCATGCCTCGACGTTCGCGCTCGGTTCCGGCAGCCGAAAGTCGCGCCGGTGTTCGTTGTCGTCCTCGAGTCGGAGCGCGAGCGAGAGGCGTTCCGCGACCACGGACGCGCCCCGCAATTCGAGAGCGACGCACTCGGCAAAGCGGCGCAGGCGGAAAAGCAGCGGCTCCATCGATTCAATGGGCGGCTCATACTCCCATTCCGCCATGAACGTTTTTTCCGCCTCGACCAAGCGAAGCACGCGCGTCGCTTCGCCGGCGGCGCGCTCCCACAACCGCACGCCCTCCGTGCCGAGGCGTTTGCCGATCTCGTCCTTGGGCAGGGCGGTCAGTTGCCCGAGGGTCGCGATGCCCCAACCCCGCAGGATTTCCGCGTGGGTTGTCGTGGGCTCGGCGACATCGAGCGGCAACGGTTGCAGAAATTCCTTCGCGTCCTGCACCACGCACACGGGCTGCGCCCGTTGGGCGGCGTAGTAGGCGAGGAGCGGGGTCGCTGCGGCGCCGGCTCGCACGGCGACGCCCGCGGCGGCCAGCTCGACAACGCAGGCACGCAGTTGGTCGGCGGACCGGGCGGCGTCCGTGCCTTGGAGATCGATCGTGCACCACCCGTCGTCCGTGTGCTCGACGCGCGGCGAGAGCGTGAACGCCGCCGCGAGGAGCAGGCGGGTGGCTTCCGCCTCTGCGCCGGGATCGCGCGGACGCACCACCAATCCGGGACAGCGCGCAAACGCGAGGGTCACGGCCAAACCGGGAGTCACCTCGCGCGCCTCGGCCGAGGCCTGCGCGACCACCGCCTTGCGGCCTTCGCCGAGGACGAGCGCGACGGGTTTGCCGCGCAACTCGGGATCGGCGCGCCGCACCGCTTGCAGTGCGAAATCGGGCGCGAAGAGGACGGCGAAGTTCATGCGATTTTTTCCAGCGCGTCGACACGAGCGCGTTCGACTTCGACGACAAACGCGTCGGCCAGGGCGGCGCGCACCGTGCGGCGTTGGGTGAGCGGCTGCGGCGTGCGCAACACGAGCCGGCACGGCACGGTGGGCACCAAGCCTGTCGTCGTTTGGACGAGCACCGCGGACGGACTGCTCTCGGTCGCGTGCCGCAGGCGATGCCAGACGGTCGCGGCCGTCTTCAAGAGCGTTCGTTCCGCGAGACCGCGGAGATCCAGCATGACGACGGCGTAGTTGCCATCGCGCACGAGGATGTCGGCGGCGGCGAAGGCTTCGCCCGCGTTGTGGGCGCGCACCCAGACGAGATGCCGCAAGCAATCTGGGGGCACGGCTTCGGCCACAAACCCGTTGGCGCCGTCGATCAAAGCCACCCGCTGCCGGGCGCGGCGCGTGGCCCGCAGGATTTCCGCGACGACAGTCTGCCCGCCGCTGCCGAGAGTTGCGGAAACCAGTTCAGTCAGTCGTCCAACGGGTAGCCCGCCGCCCAAGGCGTCATCGAGCGAGCGCACCCCCGTCGCCACGGCACCGGAAGATTTTCGGTGCCGCTCGGGAAAGCGCGCGGCCAGCAGCGACCGCAATTCGGTTACCGTGAGGGGAGACGACACGCGAATTCCTCATGGTTTCAGGCGCGTCGAATCACCCCGACCATGACACCTTGCGATTCGATTTTTCGCGGATGCAGATCGGGATAACGCGGGTTTTCCGCCCGCAGAAACGTTCGCCCTCGTTCTCGGACCAGCCGCTTCAAGGTGACTTCGGTGTCGTCCACCAAGGCGGCGATGATGTCTCCGGGTTTCGCCTCGCGGCGGGCCAGCAACACGACGTCGCCGTCGAGGATCGCGGCGTTGGTCATGGAATCGCCCTTCACGCGGAGCCCCCAGAATTGATTCGGTTTGGCAGACTTCACGCCGAACATGCGCGGATCGATCGACAGGGTCTCCAAACTTTCCTGCTCCCGCATCGCCGGCATGCCGGCCGGAATCTCGCCGTAGACCGGGAGCGCGAAATGCAGCTGCGTCTGACGGCCTTTCAATCCCCACGAGCCGTTCGGCAACTGCTCGACATGACCGGCTTCCGCGAGCGCGTGCAACTGCCGGACGATGGTGGTGTGACTCGACAATCCGAAATGGCGTTGAATCTCCCGCACGGACGGCGGCGCGCCATGCATCTCCTGATACACGCCGATGAAATCGAGCGTCGCGGTTTGGTTTTCAGTCATCTCGGCGCGCAATGTGTCCAACTGGACACACAGCCGCAAGGCCGAGTTATTCACAATCCCAGATCGAATTGATCCTGAGTGGGTTTGGGCGGGGGCGCGGGCTTGGCAGACGGGGGAGGCCGTTGCACTTTCAACAGCCCTTCGAGTTGATCGAGGACGGCGTTCACCGTGAGGAGCGCGTTTCCTTCGAGACGATTGTTGATGTAGATGTGCGTCCCGTTCTTGGAAAGCTTGACCCAGCCGCGTTCGATCAGGGCCGCGAGCGCGGTCCGCGCCTCGTCGTTGATTTCCTGAGTGATCTTGTAGGGGCTGAACCGTTTCACCGCTTCCTCATATTTTCGGCCGGGCTTCAGGAGGAACCGGGCGACGGTCAGTTCATCAACCACGTGGTCCTTCACGATCTCCATTTGCTCCCCCACCGCTGGCATTGCCGTCCAGTTGTTGAGCACATGGGCGACGCCATGCTTTTTCAGGCAGCCGAGATACTCCGGCCCGAGCCAGGTGCGGTTGCGCAGCTCGACGCTGAACGGCCATGTTTTCGGTAACGCGGAAAGGAACCGATCCAATTGCTCAACGAAGTCCGTCACTTTCGGGAATTCCTCCGGCTGGAAGCGCGAGAATTCAAAAATGATCGGCCCGACTTTCGGACGGATCGATTCCAGCGGTTGAAGAAAGCGCGCCGCGAACAAGTCCGCGTTGAGAAACTCCGGGTTCAACTGCCCGCCGCGGTCGCCATACCGTGGCAGCGCGGGCCAGCGCTTCACGGTGATGGCCTCCGGCACTTTCATCCCGAAGCGGAAATCGGCCGGGACCTGCTCCGCCATCGCTTGCCATTTCTCCTCGCCGTAAAAGGTGTAGTAGGCGCCATCAAAGCAGACGGTCTTGAAGGTCTCGGCGTATTCGCGGAGACAGGTCTTCTCAAACCGAGACTCGGCGAAGCGCCCGCGATACTCGTAACGCGATTCCGTGTAGATGAGCCCGAGCCAACCGGGGTAGGTCCAACTCGACGTGCCCACGTAAACGCCGCGCTCCGCGAGCGCCGCGATGCGGGCGCGGTAGTAGTCGAGGTCGAACGCAGCGTCCGGCATTCAGGAACTTTGCCTCTCCCTCTCGGCACGTTCCACTTTTTTTTGCGCGCCCGATGGGGACGATGGGTAGCGAAGGCGCTGCGCGGGTTCGGCGGGAACCGGCTATTTCGGGAGCTTGGGCCGGAGCTTTTGGACTTCGCGCACCAGCCGGTCGGCATCGGTTTCGAGCCCATGCGCCAGCATGAAGATTGTCGCGAGGCTGGGCTGACGTTTGGCCCGCTCCAGCAACGAGACCGTGGTCGGATGCAGCCCGGAACGCTCCGCCAGGACCTCGTGGGTGAGGTCCTTCTCCCGCCGGAATCGCAGGAGGACGTGCGCGAATGCTTCGGTCGTATCCAAGCGTGCATTCTAGGAAATTGAGCCCGCCTTTTGACACAGACAATAGTCAGGAACCGGGCGAGCCTCCCGGCGGACCAATCGGCACGGACCCTCTTTTCGAGGAGAAACAATCATCGCGGCTGGCTTCCCGCCCGCATCCGACATAGCTATTAGTCATGAATACGAAAACGCCCCATTCCTCCGCCGCCCACTGCCAACCCTTGCGATGCTGCCGGCGATGATCGCGCCGTATATTTTCGTCCGCGAAGACGGCCGGGTGTTTCAGATCGCGAGTCCGCCGACGCCGGAGGATCTGGAGCACGCCCAAGCGGGGCTCGTTACGATTCTTCGGACCGCCGATAGCCATACCTACGGTGTCGCCGGCCACTGGCAGCCGATCTCGGACGGAGTCGTCGCGCGGCCGGACCCCGCCGAGGCGACATCTCCGCCGTATCACGTTCCTGCGGATTTCTGAGGGTGAGCGCGGCCATGAAAAAGCCCGCTCCGGAGAGCGGGCCTTTTGCCGGTTCGCAGGCAGAGTTGCCTCAGTGCATGTAGGCTTTGAGCCGGGCATTGAGCACCTTGATGTCGATCTCAGCGCCCGTGACGGTGGCGCGGGCTTTGGCGAGCCGGACTTCGGCCTGCATCAGTTCCTTTTTGAGCTTGGGGAGTTCGTCCGGCGAATCGGTCGGACGGGTGCGGGGCGGAGCT
>DASZPP010000245.1:0-13471 GCA_035549975.1 Opitutus sp. | reverse complement strand
AAACCTCGCGCGTCCGCCGCACCTGGCCGATCAGGTCGCGCACCACCAGCGGCACGTGACGCGGCACGCTCTCGTCCGGCGCCAGCACCAGCGTGCTCGGCAGGTATTTCGCGCCCAGCCGCACCT
The DNA here is from genome assembly GCA_035549975.1 of Opitutus sp. Taxonomy (GTDB): domain Bacteria; phylum Verrucomicrobiota; class Verrucomicrobiia; order Opitutales; family Opitutaceae; genus Opitutus. The sequence goes on along the minus strand of DASZPP010000245.1, from coordinate 13,345 downwards.
GCTCCGCCATCTGGTTCAACCGCCCGAATTGCGCCGCCTTCGCGAGGAAGTGCCGGAGCAGCCGCGCGAAACTGACGGCGCGCGCATGATCGTTCTCATCATACGGCTGCCCGTCATCCCGGATGCCAAACGCGATCAAACCCAAAAGCCGGCCGTTGTCGTGGATCGGCACGAGCAGCCGCGCGCCCCACAAGGCCAGCCGGTTCCGCACCACCAACTCCGCCACCGGCTCGGCCGGGCTGTTCCAGTTCGCCCCGTCGATGATCGCCGGATGATTCTCCAGGAACGCCACCATCGGGTCCTCCGCCGGAAAAAACGATGTGCCGCGGTCCGCGCGAAAGCCATCCGCTTCGCGCAAAAAAAACACCGCGTGCGACGCATGCAGCAGATGCCGCGAGGCCCGCCGGAACTCCCCCAGCAGGCGGTCGCGCGTGTCGAGGTTCTCCACCGCGCCCTCGAGAAAGTCCCACAATTCGATGACGTCGCCGCCGCCGTTGACGCGCGCCGCGGGCCGCGCCCATTCGCTGCGGCGCGATTTCTCCGCGAGCAGTTCCACCATCGATTGTTTTTCCGCGAGCTCCTCGATCAGCGGCAGCAGCTCGCGCAGCTTCGTCGCGCTCTCCTCGTAGGACAGATACACGCGGGCCCGCCCCGCGAGCTTGGCCTGCTCGAACGGCAGGCTCCTCGGCTCGCCGACCAGGATCGTCGGGCACTTCGCGAATGCGGGCGGCAGCGTCGCCTCCGCCGTCGCATCGAGCACCACGACCGCCGAAAATCCCGGCGTCGTCCCCGACGGCAGCGTCTGCGCGCCCAGCCGCAGCACGCTCCGCCCCGCGGGAAGCTGGCGCTCCCACATGTCCGCGAGCGCGGTGTCGGTGGTGGCGAAAATAACTAGGCTCGGCATGGAAGGTCGCTGGGGTCGGCGGCTTTGGCCATCACGTCAGCGCTGATGCCGATATTGCACCAGCCGTCGGAAAGACCACTCGAAAACTCGCGCCGTGTCCGGGTTGCTTGGGATCCACGCTGATGGTGGCATCGAGCCCCGCCAGGAAGTCGCTGCAGATCGCGAGGCCCAGGCCGAAGCCCGACGACTTGTTCGACTGAAAAGGCTGGAAGAGCCGCGGCCGGATATCCTCGGCGATGCCCGGCCCGCTGTCCTGGACCGCCATCTCGACGCCGCTGGTCACGTTCCGCGTCGAGATCTTCACCCATCGCTTCGCCTCGATCGTTTCGACCGCCTGGATCGCATTGAAGCACAGGTTGAGCAGCACCTGCTTCGCGGCCGACGGATCGGTGAACACGAAATCGGGCGTCGCCTGGAAGTTGGTCATGAACTCGATGTTCTTGTCCGCCGCCTTCGGCACGACCAGTTCCACGCTCGCGTGCAGGACCGGGTGCAACGCGATGTTCTGGGCCTGGTAGACGCGAGGCGAGGCGAGGTCGAGGAGCTGCTCCGTGAGCCGGTCGATCCGCGTCACCTCGTCGTTGATCAGCCCAAAGAACTTTGTGCGAAAGCTCTCGTCCTGATGATGCCGCGGCAGGAGTTGGACGAATGTCTTGATGGTCACGAGCGGATTCCGGATTTCGTGCGCCAGGCTCGCGGCGAGCAGGCCGACCGTCGCCAGTTGCTCCGCGCGCTGCGCCGCCACCGAGAAGTGCGCCCGCTCGAACACGCTCTCGATGATGGAGGTCAGCTCGGTGAGCTGCGCCACCTGCGGATAGGTGAACGGCCGGCGCGATGCGCCCACGCCCACGCCGAGGATCAGCGTCAACGACGGGCCTTCGCCGAACACCGCCACGCCGAGCCCGTGCTCGGCCAAGAACGCGGCCAGCGCCTTGCGTTCCGCCGACGGCCGCTCGCGGGCCAGCCGCTCCGGTGTCGCCCAGCGCAACTGCCGCAGCGCGCCGACCGCCGGGTGGCTCTCCGAGATTTTGATGCCCATGCCGCTCAGCGAACCCTTGGTGCCCGACAGGATGACCGCATGATCGGACTGGCCCCAGCCCTTGAGCACGCTCACGAATGCATTCTCCAGATCGCCGATCCGCGACTCGCGCCGTGCGATCGCGAACGCCGCCTGCCGCGCCGCCGTCGCCTGCGGGTAAAATTGGAACCACCGGTCAAGCGCGCCGTTCAATTCCACCGCAATCCAGAGCGTCGCCGCCGTCGTGGCGACGAAGGCAAATGGAGCCGGCAGGAACGTGCTCAAGCTGAAGTCCAGGACATACGCGACCACGGCAACCGTGCCGACCAGGATCGATTTCTCCACCACCACGAGCAGGATCTGCCGGGCGTTGAAAATGCGCCGCGCCGTCACCACGTAGGAAACGCCGGCGTAGAAGATCAAGGTGAACAGCGGCTGCATCCGGATATACATCCGGTCGCCCGTGATCGCGTTCAGCGCCATCGTCGCCATGATCGCGATCAGCATCGCGCAACCGCCGCCCAGCCAGATTTGCAGCTCCAGGCGCGGCGCACCTTTCAGGGTCGTGCTCGACCGGAATGAACTCAGGATGAGAATCCCGTAGATGCCGAGCAGGACCCACGCGTAGGTGAAATAGGCCCAGCCATAGACGTGCCGTTCGGGCGTGGAATGACTCGGGATGAAGTAATCGGTGAACGGAACCCACACCAGGACCACCGCCACCAACAGCCAGGGCCAGTTCCGGCGCAGCGAATCGCGCAGGGACGTGTCGGCGGGCTGGACGATGCTCTCCTTCACCATCCAGAAATTCAGCGGGAAGAGCGAGCCCACCGCGCTGGTCAGCCGCACCCAGAACGCCCCGTAGATCGGATTCACCGTCATCGCGATGTGCAGGCAACCCAGCCAGATCGCGATGTGCACCGACCCGAAGCAAACCGCGCGATTCACCCGCCGCGACGGATTCGACCAATAAATCAAGCCGCCAACGAGGATGACGATGAAGGCAGCAAATGACGCCGGCGTTAGCATCGTTCCAGAATCATGCTCGCGTTCACTCCGCCCGCGCCGTGCGCGTTGATCAAGGTCGTTTGGTGGCGCACGAACCGCACCGCACTGCTCAGGTTGAGCGGGCAGTCGGGATCGGGAAACTCCCAGTTGACGGTCGGCGGAATCTGCTCGGACTGCTGCGCGAGCGCCGACATCCCCACCTGGATCGCCGGCGCTCCTCCCAGCGCCGTGCCCAGCGCGCCGGTCACGGCCACCACGGGAATCTCCTGCAGCCCCGCTCCAAACACCGCGCTCAGCGCCTGCGCCTCCGCGGCATCGATCTTCTTGTGGCCGGGGCCCCACGCGCTGATCAGGTCAACGTCGCCCGCCTTGAGCCCCGCCTCGGCGATCGCCAGCCGGTTCGCCGCCGCGATGCCGCTGCACAGCGTGTCATCATCGTTCGCAAAGGCATATCCGCTGATGAACGAATAACCGCGGCGCGGGCTCGATTCAGGTTCGACGACGAGCATGCAGGCGCCCTCGCTCACCACCCCGGTCGTCCGCCACAAATCGAAGGGCCGGCACAGCCGCGCCGCCATTTCGATCGTGGCCGGCGTCAGGCTCGCCGCCCGAAATTCGAGCATCGGAAACTGCCGGAGCGGCGCGTCCGTCCCGCCGCAGAGCGCGATCTCCGCCTCGCACGTGGCCACGAGGTCGACCGCGTAGCCGATCGCATCCAGGCCCGCGCTGCACTGCGTCGAGACCGCCATCGTTCGCGCGTTGAGGCCCAGCGACTGGTTGATGGCGCTCGGCACGCTCGAAATCCCCATCGAGTAGATCGTCCGGGGTTGCGCGGCTCGCGGACCGCGCTTCTGCACCGCTTCGATCGTGCTGCCGATGCTGCCGAAATCCATCAGGCTCGAGCCCGTGACGATCGCCGCGGGGGACTGGCGCAGCTCCTCGACCGACACGCCGGCATCGCGCAACGCGAGAATCGCCCCCGCGATCGCGAACAAGGTGTGCCGCCCCGCGCCATTCGGCACCAGCCCGCGATCGGGCACGAATTTCCTGATGTCGAATTTGCTGAGAAACGCCGCAGCAAGCGGCCCGTTCTGCTCGCCGAGCGCCGTGAACGGCCGCACCCGGCTCACCGGCTCCAGGATTCCCTTCCAGAATTCCTCCCGTCCGACCCCGGCCGGGGTGACCGGCCCGACGCCTGTGATCTTGACCCGGCGGCGCTTCATCTCGCCGTCATGTCGTCTGCGGAAATGACAGCCGCACCGTCGTGCCTTCGCCCGGACTGGACGTGATCGCGAGGGTCGCCCCGTGCGCCCCGAGCAAGTGCCGGCAGATGCTCAAACCCAGCCCCGTGCCGCTGCGCTTGTTGCTGAAGCCGCCCTTCAACGCCCGGCGCAACTGCTCCGCGTCCATCCCCGAGCCGTTGTCCGCGATCGCGACGTCCACCCGCCCCTTCGGCTGCGACACCGTCACGCTCAACTGCTTGGCGCCGGCCTCCAGCGCATTCTTGAACACGTTTTGGAAAACCCGCATCAGCTCGAATTTCGCACCGCGCACGAACGCCGACGGCAGCCCCAGGAACTGCACCGCGATTTCGCCGAAGAACACCACCTGCCGCACCTCCTGCGCCACCTGCACGATGTCCAGCCGCTCGAACTCCGCCATCTTCTTCGACGCCATCCGCCAGTTCTCCGAGAGATGGTGGCAATACTCGGCCGCCTTTTCGACGATGCTGGCGAACTCCCCCAGCCGCTTGCCGCGCTCCGGGTCGCGCGCCGCCACCGCCCGCGCCTCGTCCACCAGCAGCGTCGCGTAACCGATCACGACCGTCAGCGGATTGTTCAAATCGTGCACCAGCTCGACCGACGCCCGCCCCTGCCAGATCTGCGGCTCGTTCTGCTCGATCTCCTGCTTCAGCGCCGCGTTCAGGTCGTGCGCCGCATCGTTCAACTTCGCCTGCTGGCGCCGGACCTTCGTCGCCTCCGCCTGCTTGCGCACCGCGTCGATCAGCTCCGCCACATCCGGCGGCTTCCGCAAATACTGGTTCGCGCCGCCGATCATCGCCTGCTGCGCCGTCAGCAGCGTCCCGTAACCCGTCAACATCACCACCGACACCAGCGGGTCGATCTTGCGGATCTCGTCCAGCGCCCGGATGCCGTCCATCTCCGGCATGCGGATGTCGAGCACGATCACCGAAAACGATTTCGCCCGCAGCTTCGCCAGCGCCTCCGCCGCCCGCTCCGCCGTGTCCACGGCGAATTCCGACGACAGCGTGAACGCGATCGATTCACGCGGTCCATATTCATCATCGACTACGAGGACCGGTGGCTTGACCGCCGCAGTCGGCTGCGCGGGAGGTTGTTCAGTGAGCATCGGCAATGGCACGCCGGGGGCGCCTCTTCCCGGAATTCACCGGTCGAATTCGCCTCCAGTCACTGCGTTGTTTGCCTTGCGCCACGCCGGCTGTCAAGGAGTGCCATTCGACTGCACTCGCCTTCGCAACCGATGACGAGCGAATTACAAAAAACGCCCGCCGCCCCGTCGCGCCCGCCGTCCGCGCTCACGCGTTTCCCGTCCGCCATCCGCGCTCCGGTTGCGGGCCGCATCCGTGATTGCATCGTCTTCCCTTCAGCCCAACAACCTCCCGCGTGCCCGCCTCACTCGCGTTCATCGCCGTCATTGCCGCCGCCCTCGTCGGCGGATTGATCGCGTGGCTCGCCGCCCGCGCCCGCCAGGCCGCCCTCACCGAACGCGCCCGCGCCGCCGCCGCCGAAGCGGATCGGCTCTCAACTCTCAACTCCCAACTTGCAACCCAGGCCGCCGCCCTGTCCACCACCCTCGCCGCCGAGCGCGCCGCCGCCGCCGAAAAACTCGCCGCGCTCACCGACGCCCACAACCGCCTCACCGCCGAGTTCAAGGCCCTCTCCGCCGACGCCCTCGCGCGCAACAACACCGCCTTCCTCGACCTCGCCCGCGAATCCTTCGCCAAGCTCCACCAGCAGTCCGCCGGCGATCTCGAAAAACGCCAGCAGGCGATCGATGCCCTCGTCAAACCCCTCCGCGAATCGCTCCAGCAGGTCGACGCCAAGATCGGCGCCATCGAAAACGCCCGCAAGGAAGCCTACGGCTCGCTCTCCGAGCAGCTCCGCTCCCTCAACACCGCCCAGCTCCAGCTCCAGACCGAGGCCGCCCGGCTTTCGACCGCGCTCCGTTCCACGACCTACGCCGGCAGTTGGGGCGAGCTCCAGCTCCGCCGCGTCGTCGAGATGGCCGACATGCTCGCCTACTGCGATTTCGCCGAGCAGCAGACCGCCGGCAGCCTCCGCGCCGACCTCGTCGTCCGCCTGCCCGGCGGCCAGCGCATCGTCGTCGACGCGAAAACGCCGCTCGAATCCTTCCGCGCCGCGTCCGAGTCAACCGACGAAGCCATCCGCGCCGCCCGCCTCACCGAGCACGCCCAGAAAGTCCGCGGCCACATCGATGCCCTCGGCGCGAAAAACTACTGGGAGCAATTCCAGCCCGCACCCGAATTCGTCGTCCTCTTCCTCCCCGGCGACCAGTTCCTCGGCGCCGCGCTTCACACCGACAGCACGCTGATGGACCGCGCCATCGCAAAACGCGTCCTCCTCGCCACGCCGTCGACGCTCATCGCGCTCCTCAAGGCCGCCGCCTACGGCTGGCGCCAGGAATCGCTCTCGCAAAACGCCGAGGAAATCAGCCAGCTCGGCCGCCAGCTCTACGAACGCATGGTGATCTTCGCCGAGCACCTCGACAAGGTCGGCCGCTCGCTCGACACCGCGCTCAAAGGCTTCAACTCCGCCGTCGGTTCCTTCGAGTCCTCCGTCCTCCCCGGCGCCCGCCGCTTCGCCGAACTCGGCGCCCGCGGCGCCAGGGAACTCGCCGCGCCCGGCGCCATCGAGACGACGCCCCGCGATATCGCCAGGCGCGCCTGACGCGCGCTTCCCTTCGTCGGCCTGCGCGCGTGCGCCGCTGATCAAAAGAAACTCCGTAATACGGAGTTTGCTCCACGCCGGGCCGCGCGGCCTCTCGTCAATGGAACCCGGCGCCTGACTGCGTTCCCGCTTCACCTTTCGCTCCTTTCGTGTGTTTCGTGGGTCCCTGGTCCTTCCATGCATCTCTCCGGCCTCTTCATCTACCCCGTCAAATCCCTCCGCGGCTGCGCCGTGAATTCCGCCGCGATCGACGCCCTCGGCCTCGTCGGCGACCGCCGTTTCCTCGTGGTCGATGACACCGGCCGCTTCCTCACCCAGCGCACACTCCCGCGCATGGCGCAAATCACCACCGCGCTCACGCCCGACACCCTCACCCTCTCCGCCGACGCCAAGGGATCGGTTTCCGTCGTTCGAAATTCGGCATTCGGCATTCGGCAATCGACAATTCGGGTCACCGTCTGGCGCAGCGAAAACCTCCTCGCCGAGGACTGCGGCGACGACGTCGCCACGTGGCTCTCCGATTTTCTCGCCACCCGCTGCCGCCTCGTCCGCATCGGCGGACAATTCCATCGCCCCGTCCTCAAGCCGGCCGCACAACCCGGCGACATCGTCAGCTTCGCCGACGCCGTCCCATTCCTCGTCATCAGCGAAGCCTCCCTCGCCGACCTGAACGACCGCCTTCTCGCCCGCGGCGAAGAGCCGCTCCCGATGAACCGCTTCCGCCCCAACCTCGTGATCGCCGGCGCGCCCGCCGCCTTCGCCGAGGACACCTGGCCGCGCGTCCGCATCGGCGACGTCGTCTTCCGCTCCGCCGGCCCGAGCGCCCGCTGCGTCATCACGACCACCGACCAGTTCACCGGCGAGCGCGCGAAGGAACCACTTCGCACGCTCGCCACCTATCGTCGCAGCCCGACGGACCCGACCGACGTCATCTTCGGCCAGAACTTCATTCACGAAACCAAATCCGGCACGCTCCGCCTCGGTGATGTGGTCGAAGTTCTGAAGTAAGGACGGGCTTCAGCTCGCCCTTCAAAATTCGCGATTTCAGATTTCAAGATTCCAGACTTCACGATTCGACCTGTCCGCCCGGCTGATCGTGAAAACTGAAAATCGGTCGTCGAAAATTTGGAATCGGGCGCACTGAAGCCAGCCCTTACCAGTCTCCGCCCACCCGCCCCCGCCGGGCTTTCGTCTTCGCCCGCCGCGCCTTCGCCTCGATCATCCGCACTTTCTGCCCGCGACTCTTCTGCCGCTTCCTCCGCCGCTCCGCCTCGCGCGCCTGCTCCGCCGTCAACGCCGCCGTCCGCGCCCGTGCCTCCAGTTTTTCGCAGAGCTCGCTCCATGCCGCCTCGCGATTCGCCGCCTGCGAGCGCTCCGCCTGGCACCGCACTTCCACGCCCGTCGGCCGGTGCCGCAGCCACACGGTTGAACTCGTCTTGTTGATCTTCTGTCCGCCCGGCCCGCTTCCGCGCACGAACCGCTCGTCCACCTCCTCCGCCCTCCATCCCAGCCGGGCCAGCCGTTCGTCGATTTGGGTTGGTAAAGCCATGGCCGGTCCTTTTCAGTGTGAAGCCGCTAATCTGCATTCAATCCGCCATCGTTGGCGACTCCGCAGTTCATCGGAATTCGCGTCGGTTCACGTCCTTTCGCGGCTCCAAGATCTTTTCGAAACATCCTTCCTTTTCCCGAGTCACACCGCCTTTTCGTTTCCCGCTCCTTCCCACATGATTACCGGTCCCGCCTGGTCCCAGAAACTTCGCACTGAAATCGCCAAGGCCGTTATCGGTCAGGATGCCGTCGTCGAGCGCCTCCTCGTCGCCCTCCTCGCCAACGGCCACGTCCTCCTCGAGGGCATGCCCGGCCTGGCCAAAACCCTCCTCGTCAAATCCCTCGGCACCGCGCTCGGCGTCCAGTTCGAGCGCATCCAGTTCACGCCCGACCTTCTCCCCAGCGACGTCGTCGGCACGATGATCTTCCAGCCGAAGACCGGCGCGTTCACCGCCCACCGCGGCCCGATCTTCGCCAACCTCCTTCTCTCCGACGAAATCAACCGCGCTCCCGCCAAGGTCCAGAGCGCCCTCCTCGAGGCCATGCAGGAACGCCAGGTCACGATCGGCGGCGAAACGCATCTCCTGCCGAAGCCGTTCTTCGTGATGGCCACCCAGAATCCGATCGAGCAGGAGGGCACCTATCCGCTCCCCGAGGCGCAGACCGACCGTTTCATCTTCAAGCTGCTCGTCGACTACCCGAAGGCCGACGAGGAATCCGCGATGATGCAGCGCTGGGGCCAGGTCACGAAACAGCCCGCGCTCGAGCCCGTCTCCAGCGGCGACGAGCTCCTCGCGCTCCGCACCGCCGTCGATGCCATCCACGTCTCGACCGCCGTGCAGGGCTACATCCTTTCGCTCGTCCGCGCCACCCGCGAGCTCGCCGAAAAATCCCCGTCGGCCGAAGCCACCGGCAAACGCTGGCTCACCTTCGGCGCCTCGCCGCGCGCGTCGCTTGCGCTCTTCCAGGCCGGCCGCGCCCTCGCGTGGCTCCGCGGCGAGGACTACGTCTCGCCGGCGCTCATCCAGGAACTCGCGCCAGACATCATGCGCCACCGCATCGGCCTCACCTACGAAGCCGAAGCCGAGGAAATTTCCACCGACCGCGTCATCGCCCAGGTCCTCGAGCGCACGCCAGTCCCCGCCGCGTAGCGCCTGACGCGCTCCACGGAAGTTCCAGGGACCAAGAGCCAAGCACCCATGAACCTCCACTTTCCAATTATCAATTCGCGGTCAGCCGCCGCCGGCCAGTGGTGTTCGTTCCGCCTTGATGTTTCTCTGGAGCTTGGGGCCTGGAGCCTGGAGCTTTTTTCCGCCGCTCGCTGATGTCCGTCGAAAAACCCGCCGCCGTCCAAAACCCGCTGGCCGTCCTCCGCCAGCTCGAGTGGCGCGTCCGCCACGCCGTCGAGAACGTGCTCAGCGGCGAGTATCGCTCGACCTTCCGCGGCCGCGGCATGGAGTTCGACCAGGTCGTGAAATACGAGTTCGGCGACGACGTGCGCGACATCGACTGGAACGTCACCGCCCGGCTCGGCGAGCCCTACCGCAAAAAATTCGTCGAGGAACGCGAGGTCACGCTGCTCGTCGTCTTCGAGGATTCGCCGTCGCTCCTTTTCGGCTCCGGCGCGCAGACGAAGCGCGAGGCCCTCCTCGAGCTCGCCGGGCTCGTCATGCTCCTCGGCGCCGTCAACCGCGACCGCGTCGGCTTCGTGCACGCGTCGCCCGCCGGCAACCTCTTCCGCGAGCCCGTCCGCGGGCGCGGCCCGATCCTCCACGCCGCCGCCACCCTCCTCGCCCAGCCGGCTCCGGACCTTTCAACTTTCAACCTTCAACCTTCAACTGCCAGCGGCATCCCCTGGCGCTTCCTCGCCCGCGCCGCGCCGAAACACAGCGTCCTCCTCTGGCTCGGCGATTTTCCGCCGCGCCCCGAGCCCGACGGCTGGGGCGTGCTCCAACGCCGCTACCAGACGATGGGCTTCCGCGTCGACGACCCATGGGAACGCCAGCTCCCCGCGGAACAATTCTTCGCCGCCTACGATCCCACCGCCGGACGCCTCGTCACGCTGGAAAACAGCGCCGCCGAGCGCGCCGCGCACGCCACGTGGCGCCGCGGCCGCGAAGAGGGCTGGCTGAAACTCTTCCCCGCGCCGCTCAGCCGCCTCGTCGTCGGCACCGCGGAAAACCGCCTCGACGCGCTCGTCCGCTTCTTCCACGCGCGCATGAACGGCGCCGTGCGCTGACGCGCCCGGAAGCACCAGGATCCAAGCACCAAAGAATTTCCAACCTCCGAATTTCGAATCCATGCCCACCCTCGTTGAAGTCTTCTCCGAACTGAAGCTTCTCTGGAACTTGGATGTTGGCGCTTGGAGCTTTCCGCCGCCGCGATGAACCATTTCATCTTCCACAGCCCGCTCTGGTTCCTCGCCCTCCTCGCCCTCCCGGCAGCGGTCTGGCTCCGCGGCCGCCGGCGCGTGCCCGTGCTGCTCGTCCCGTTCGCCGCCGCCTGGCATCGTCCGTCGCTCGCCGCCCAGTCGCGCTGGCCCGTGATCTTCGCCCTCATCGGTTTCGTCCTCCTGATCGTCGCTCTCGCCCGCCCGCAAAAGGTCGAGGACAAGCGCGAGGTCCACTCGCAGGGCTACGACATCATCCTCGCGATCGATCTCTCCGGCTCGATGCTGTCCGAGGACTACGAGCGCGACGGCGAGAGCATCAACCGCCTGCAGGCCATCAAACCCGTCATCCAGGCGTTCATCGAACAGCGCCCGTCCGACCGCATCGGCGTCGTCCTCTTCGCCGGCCGCGCCTACACGATGGCGCCGCTCACCTTCGACCACGACTGGCTCGCGCAACAACTCGCGCGCCTCAAGATCGGCCTGATCGAGGATGGCACCGCGATCGGCGACGGCCTCGGCGTCGCGCTCACCCGGCTCGAGCAGGGCAAGCGCGAGATCGCCGGCCGGCGCCAGGGCGCATTCGTCGTCCTCCTCACCGACGGCGCGAACAACCGCGGCGCGCTCGCCCCCGAGCAGGCCGCCGACATCGCCAAGTCCCGCGGCATTCCCGTCTACACGATCGGCGCCGGCAAGGACGGCCTCGTCCGCTATCCCGTGTTCGACGACCAGGGCCACAAGCTCGGCTATCGCCGCATCATGTCCGACCTCGACGAGGGCGCGCTGCGCGACATCGCCCACGCGACCGGCGGCCATTTCTTCCGCGCCGCCGACACGAGCACGATCGAGTCGGCCTTCAAGGCGATCGATCGGGCGCAGAAGATCCAGTTCCAGGCGAAGAGCTACCTCCTCACGAGCGAGCTCTTCTGGTGGCCCGCCGCGCCCGCGCTCGTCCTCTTCGCCCTCGCCGGCCTCCTCGCCCGCGGCCCGCTTTCGCCTCTGGCCTCTCGCCCCTCGCCTCTCGCCTCTTCATGACCTTCGCCTGGCCCCATCTCCTCTGGCTCGCGCTGCTCCCGGCCGCCTGGCTCGTCTGGGAACTCACCCGCGCCCGCCTCACGCCCGGCGCCACTCACCCCAAAATCCTCCGCGCCGAAGCCGGCCACCACTCCCTCAGCCTCTCGCCTCTCGCCTCCCGCCTCTCGCCCGCCCGAGCCACGGCGCGCCCGTGGCTCGCGGCTGGCCTCATCCTCGCCGTCGCCGCCCTCGCCCGCCCGCAATGGGGCCGCATCGACGAGCCCGTCTTCGACCAGTCGCGCGAAATCCTCATCGCGATCGATCTCTCGCGCTCGATGCTCACGCCCGACGTCAAGCCCTCCCGCCTCGATCGCGCCAAGCTCCTCGTCCAGTCGCTCCTCGAGAAGCTCAAGGGCGAGCGCGTCGGCCTCATCGTTTTCTCCGGCACCGCGTTCCTCCAGAGCCCGCTCAGCTCCGACTACGAGATCCTCCGCGAATTCCTGCCATCCCTGAACCCGGATTTCCTCCCCGAGGGCGGCACCAACTACCGCGCGCTCATCGACACGTCGATCGACGCCTTCGCCTCCGCCACCGCCGCCGACCGCTTCCTCATCGTGCTCAGCGACGGCGAGGCGACCGACGACAACTGGCGCGACCGCATCCCCGATCTCAAGAAGAAGAACATCCGCGTCATCGGCCTCGGCGTCGGCACCGCCGCCGGCGCGATGATCCCCGATGGCGCCGGCGGCCTCGTCAAGGACGACCGCGGCGCCGTCGTCCTCTCGAAGCTCGAGAGCGGCACGCTCCGCGAGCTCGCGAAGGACACCAACGGCGTCTACGAGGACGCCAGCAGCTGGATCGATCTCGCCAGGCTGATCGACGACACCGTCGCCGCCGGCCGCAAAGGCAAGTTCACCGAGAAAAACTCCATCCGCCTCGTCGAGCGCTTCCAGTGGCCGCTCGCCTTCGCGCTCTGGTGCCTGCTCGTCAGTTTTTATTACGAATTCCCCGTCCGCCCGAAGCCGCGTTCGCTGACACTCGCGCGGCCGGAGGACAAAAATCCTAAATCGGAGGACGAAAATCTGCCACCCGTAATCTCCCCTCCCGTAACTGCGAGCGTGAGCGAGCGGACCCGTCTCGCAGCGGCGCGCGCCAGCAAGCCGGCGGCCGCCTCCACCCTGCTGTTCCTTCTCCTTTCTCCCTTCTCCCTTCTCCCAAACGACGCCCGCGCCACCGTCCCTCAATCCTCAATCCCCAATAACCAACAACCAACAACCAATTCCCCTTCCTCCGCCGAGACCGCCTCGAAAGCCGACGTCCCCGGCCATGCGCTCGGCCAGATCTACTCGCGCCTCGCCGACCAGGACAAGATTTCCGCACGCGACTACGCCGAGGTCGCCCATGAAACACTCCGCTGGGGCCAGCGCCTGAAGGAAAGCGGCCAGCCCGTGATCCCCGGCCCCGTCCACGACGCGATCCAGGCCGTGGACAAGCTCATCGCGATCGATTCCAAG
>DASZPP010000244.1:0-6220 GCA_035549975.1 Opitutus sp. | reverse complement strand
AACGGCGGTGTCGTAGCCGAACCATTCGAGCGGCCAGGCGTTGAGGCCGGCGAGGATCTGGAGGCCGGCGATGATCGCCGCCCACAGCAGAGCGGGGCGCCAGAGCGCGGCGTGCTGGCGGATGAGCAGAATGATGCCGCCGATGCAGCCGCCGAGAATGTAGAGGAGCAGCATCGCGATCTGGGCGCCGGCGGCGATCGCGGTGTTGGCCGAGCGCATTTCCTCGTAACGCCGCGTGAAGGCCTCGGGAATCTTGACGAAGTGCTCGAGGGTCGTCAGCCGGTCGCCGCTGACGACAAGGCGGAGACGCAGCCGGCCCTCGCCGAGCCTCGGTGTATCGCGCTCGTAGATGAAGGTGTGATCGATGCGGCCGCCGGGGCGCGTGACCTGGGAGGTCTCGACTGGCTTGTAGCGAGCGAGCGGAATGTGCCAGGGTGCGGCGGCCGCGGCGTGCTCGGCGATCTTGCGCGCGGCGTCGGCCGCAAGCGCGGCGCCGGGTGCGCGCTCGCGAAGTTTTTCGGAAAACTCATAGGGCTGGCCGCCGGGCTTGAAGCTAATGGTGGTTTGGTTGGTCTCGCCCTCCGTGAAGCGGCGGACGGTCCATTCGTAGGGCGAAAAAAGATCGTCGTGCAGGAGCGCGTGGTAGGCGGCCTTGCCTCCGCCCTCGAGTTCGACGAACGCCTGCTCGGTGGAATTGGAGCCGAACGAGGCGGCCTCGCGGACGGAGTCGGTCGGGCCCCAGTGGTTCACCCGGGCGAGGTCCCGGGCGGCGGCGATCGCGTGCGCGCGATCCATGTGGATGTCGAGTGAGACGATCGGAAAGGCGCGCGGAAAAAGACGGACGGCGAGCGCGGCGCAGCTCGCGGAGACGACGAAGAAGACGATCCAGAACCAGGGGCGGCGAAACGGCGAGGACGGCGGAGAGGAATTCATGCGCGCGAAGGGGTGTGCGGGCTTCGCACTAGACGGGGCGCGGCGCGGGGAGTCAACTTTGCGGCCAAAGCGCCGGAGGACCGGCGCGCTCCAAAATGGCGCGGCGGCGATCGGGACCGATTACCAGGTCAGACGGCGGGCAGCGGTGTTGCCGGCGGCGTCGTAGAGTGTGACCTCGACCGAGGTGGCGCCGGCGACGCGCGCAAAGGGAACTTCGATCGTAAAGGTCTCCTCGCGTCCGTCGCGAATGCCGTCGGCCGGCTGCTCGGTCTGCTCGTGATCGGTGTTGTTGAAGTTGGCCTCGATGCCTTCGAGGAGGGAGAGCGCGTCGCGGCCGTGCACGGAAATGACGAGCTTGTCGCCGGTCCGCTTCGCGCTGGCGTCGAGGATGTTTGGCGGCGTGTGGTCGACGATGAGGTCGTCGGTCTCGAATGTCGTCGTCAGGCGATCGGCGGCGGGACGCGGGTCGGTTTCGCTCACGACGAGGCGGGTGAAATAAGTGCCCTCGGGCAGATGCGAGATATCGAACTGGGCGTAGGGATCGGAGGTCTGGTGCGCGACGTCGGTCCACGCGGTGTCGCCGTCGCGGCGGAGCGAGAACGTGCAGACGAGATTGTCGCCGTCGGGATCGACGACGGTCCAGAACACGACCTGCGCGCCGGGCGAGGGCACGAGCTGGCTGCTGAGGAAGGAGTTCTTGCGCTTGTCGTCGTCCTTGCCCGTTTGCTGGAGAAGCTGGCCGAGCGAGACGACGGTGTGGGTCGGAATGTCGGGTGCGGGGATCAAGCCGAAGTTCGGCGAGAGGAGGTGGAAGTCCTGGAGTTGCGGCCGGTGATTTTGCGGGAGCGCGTAGACGGCGGCCTTGTCGATCTGGACGGTGGCGGGCGAGTTCGCGGGGAGCTCGAGGCGGAGTTTGACATAACGGCCGCGGGCGGGGCCGGCCTGCCAGGCGTCGTCGGCGGTCTTGAGGCTGGTCCACGCCGACCAACCTTCGACCTCGTCGCTGCCGTTGCTGGTGGAGAGCTCGACCGAGAGCGTGTCGGTCGAGACATCGCGAAGACGATTGAAGCGGATGGCGCCGAGCTGCGAGGGATCGCCGAGGTCGATGTGACGGGTTTCCGCTTCGCGCGGTGCGGCGGCGGCGAAATCGAGGATCGCGAAACCGGGGGCGTTGTTGCGCAGGACGAGGAAGCGGTTGGCGTGGCCGGGGACGGACACGAGGCCGTTGAGCTGCGAGGAGGCGCTGCCGGCGAAGGTGAGCGAGAGGCGCTCGTCGGGATCGTAGCCGAGCATCTCGCCCTGTTCCCCGCCGGCGATCAGCACGAGGCCATCGTGCAGCGCGAGACGATAGAAGGCGGTGCCGCCGCGGGCGGCGACGGTCTCGGGAAAAGCGCCGGCGGGAAACCACAGGAGCGAGCTGCGACCGGAGAAGTGATCCGACGAAAACGGCAGGAACGTGATCGCGTTGTCGTCGGTGTCCTTCACGGGATTTTTCGGCGGCGTGATGCGGTTCTCGCCGGAACCGCCGGAGTAGGTGAGGGCCGCGTAGAAGCCGCCGTCGGGCTGCGGGAGAAGATCGGTGACCTCGGCGTCGCGGTTTTCCTGGAGAATGACGGGGGCGGAGGCAGGTTGAGGGTTGAGAGTTGAGGGCCGGGAGCCCAAACCAGCCGGGGGCGCGGGGAAGGCGTAGATGTTGCCCTTGGGGGCGGAGCCGGCGATGATGCGGCCATCGGTGAGGCGGGCGAGGCGGCGGACATTGCGGTCGCGGATTTCGCCGAAGAGCGTGAGGCCGTGTTCCGCGAGGGCCTTGGGATCGGTGAGTTTGTCGGCGGCGACGGCGGCAGCGGCGAATTTCGCGAGATCGACGCGATAGATGCGGCCGGGGTTGCCGGTGGCGATGAGCGCCTGCGGCGCTGATTGGGAGTTGGGAAGAAGCAGGATGTCGAAGATCGAATCGACGGGGAGAGCGACGCGCGCGATTTGTTTGCCCTGGCGGATGAGGCTGAGCGCGCCGTGCGGCGAGGTGCCGGCGAGCAGGTCGCCGTTGGCCAGATGCACGAGGGAAAAAATGTGCGGTTCGTCGAGCTTGACGATTTCGCGCGAGGTGAAGGAGGACTTCGCGGGGTCGATGGTGATTTCGAAGATCCGGCCGTCGGGGCCGGTGCCGACGAACCACTTGGCCGGGTCGCCGGAGGGCGCGAGGCACCAGAGCAGATCGGCCGGCGACGTGCCGTTCAGGTCGGTGAACGTCGGGCCGGCGACGAGGCGACCGTCCGAGCGGGCGGCGAAGCCGTGGAGGTTCCGGCTGGGGACTTCGCGAAAGAAATCGATGTCGGTTTTTTTCGAGAGCGGGTCGGCGCGGGAAGCGTTACCCAACGCGAAAACGGCGGCGGCGAAGACAAGGGTGCGGCGGAACACGCAGATAAGACGGTTGGGAATGGACAAAAAAGCAAGGCGTGGACGGCGCGGCCGGTCCTCGCTTCTTGTTCGAAACCTACAGGACGGCCGGCCGGGGCCAACGTCGTTCATTCCACCACGCGGAGCGGGCGGTGCAGGGTGGCGCTGGAGAGTTTGCCGGCGAGGATGTGGCTTTCCCAGAGCGGGGAGAACGCGGTGACCTGATTGAAGCGGGCTTCGTCGGCGGCGCGTGCGATGCGCTCGATCGACGAAGGCGTGTCGGGGGTCGCGCTGGTCTGGTCGGTGAAAAGGCTGGTTTTTTCGACGACGGCGAGGAACAGGCCGTCGGCGGCGCGTTCGTCGCGCAGGGCGGCGAGGTAGGCGTCGAAGCTGCGAAGTTGCGCGGCCTGAATCTGGCGCGGGCGGCCGGAGAGTTCGTCGAGCACGTGGCCGGGAGCGAGCACGACCTCGAGCGAACGGCCGGTCCAGGCGGGATCGATCGGGATGTCGATCGTCTCGCGGTGCGAATCGCCCTGGTAGTCGCGCCAGGCGAGGGTGGCCTGGATCGGCTCGCCGGCGCGCGCGGTCGTGCGCGAAAGCTGGAAGAGCTCGAGCGTGACGGCGGGATTCTGGTCGAGCGGCTCGACGGTGAACACGACCTTGCCGGGAAATGTCTTCTCGTAGGGGTTCTGGAGATTCTGGGCGAGGTCGCGGACGAATTCGCTGAGCCCTTGCTGGAAACCCTGCGGACCGGCGTAGAGCGTGCGGGTCGCGAGCGTGGGCTTGGTGGGGAACGTGATGTCGCTGCGCAGCAGGAAGCCGTTGCTGAGGCCCGCGTCGTTGGAGCCGAGAATGGCCTGGCTGACGCCGGTCGCGACGAGGACGGGCGTGAGCTGTTCCTGGCGGGCGACGGAGAAATGGAGCGTTTTCGCCGGGCCGTGGGAGGATTCGACGATGACGTCGACGTCGGTCATTTGCGGACCGGGCCCGAGCATGCCGGAGACGGCGGAGAGGCGGTCCTGGGTGATGGTGCCGATCACGGGGCCGGTGTTGGCGATCTTGATCGACTGCATGGCCGACGGAAGGATCGTGACGATCTCCGCGGAACACATCGGCAGCGCGACATCGCCGAGCGAGAGCATCGGGTGGCCGAAGGCGGTGATGCTGCGGCCGTCGATGGCCGAGATGGTGCCGGTGCCGGCGAGCGTGATGTCGCCGGTGGCGAGCGCGACGGCGACAGCGGAGCCGGGCGTGAGGTGCTCGGGTTTCGATTTCTGTTTGTCGATCGCAGCCGAGTCTTCGCTGCCGCCGAGCGAGGTGGCGGTGAGACCGAGGGCGGAGAGGCGCGGCGCCATGAGATCGGCGACGGCGGGGCTCAGGCCGCTGAGGGTGAAGACCGGGCGAAGGGGTTGGAAGGCGGAGGTGGTGGAAGTGGGGGTCACTACGGGAGCATGGCGCGACGAGGGCGTCGCACCCCCATTTGAATCGGTGCCGCCGGCGGCGCGGCGGGCCACATCGCTGTGATGCGCGGAGTAGGCGGCGGCCATTTTGGTTTCGACCTCGACGAGGTCGGCCGCCGGGGTGAAGCCGGCGTAGTGAATCGTTTCGAAACGCTGGATCTGGTAGCTGAGCGCGCCGGCGAGCTTGCCGTCGATGTAGAGCGGGCTGCCGCTCATGCCGGCGACAGCGCCCATGTTTTGCACGCGCGGATCGGTGAGCTCGCAAAGGATGAGCGACTTGCCGGGGCCGAGGGCGTTGCGCACGACGCCGGTGACTTCGACGGTGAACGGCTCGGGCTCGGTGCCGCGGAAAACCGTCCACACCTCGCCGCGCTGGCCGGGTTTCAGATCATCGAGCGGATAAATTTCGCGGGTGGATGGCAGGGTGGCGAAGGCGCCCGCGGACAGGACAACGAACGAGAAAAGTAAGGAAAAGAAACGGCCCATCGAGAGGGATGACGAAGGTGGGAAGGATTTATCTGGTGCGGGCATGATCAAAGCGTGTCGATGGCCGATGCAAGCACATCACACGCCCGATCGATCGCCGCGCCCTCATGGGCGGTGCTGAGGAACCCGGCTTCGTAGGCGCTGGGCGCCAGAAATACGCCGCGCTCCAGGCACGCATGGAAGAAGCGGGCAAACAACTTAGCATCGCTGCGGAGGGCGCTGGCGTAATCGCGGACCGGGGCATCATTAAAAAATATGCTGAACATCGAGCCCCGCTGCGGAAACTGGAGCGGAATTCCCTTTTTCCCGGCGGCGGCGAGGACGGCGTCGCGGAGCTGGCGGCCGAGGGTGTCGAGGCGGACGTAGGGATCGAGTTCCTCGAGGAGCCGGAGCGAGGCGATGCCGGCGGCCATCGCGAGCGGGTTGCCGCTCAACGTCCCGGCCTGGTAGACAGGGCCGAGCGGCGCGAGGAAATCCATGATGTCGGCGCGTCCACCGAACGCGCCGACGGGGAGGCCGCCGCCGATGAACTTGCCGAGGCAGGTCAAATCCGGCGTGAACGCCGGATTCTTGGTTTCGGGTTTCGGGTTTTGGGTTTTGAGTTCGTCGGTCAGGAGACCTTGGACGCCGGCGCGGTGGAGGCGGAAGCCGGTCATGACTTCGTCGAAGATCAGGATCGTGCCGTGCCGCGCGGTGATTTCGCGGACGAAGGCGAGATAGCCGGGGTCGGGCATGATGAAGCCGACGTTGCCGCAGTAGGGCTCGATGATGACGCAGGCGACCTGGCCGGGGTTGGCAGCGAAGGCGGCGGTGAGTGCGTCGCGATCGTTGTAGGGAAGAACGACGGTCTCGCTGGCGAACGAGGCGGGAACGCCGGCGCTGTCGGGGTTGCCGTGCGTGAGCGCGCCGGAGCCGGCCTTGATGAGGAGCGAGTCGGAGTGGCC
>DASZPP010000243.1:0-9587 GCA_035549975.1 Opitutus sp. | reverse complement strand
CGAGATGCTCGACCCAGGCGGAGCCGAGGGCGGCGGTGGCGGTGTGCTGGCCGGCAGTGGCGTCCCAGAATTTGACGGCGCCGTCCTGGCCGGCGGTGGCGAGGACAGAGGTCAGAGGTCGGAGGTCAGAGGTCGGAGGGGCCGATTCAGAATCTGATTTCTGACTTCCGGCGTCCGGATTCTGGAGCGTTGGCGCCCACGCCAACACGTTCGTGCCGTCGTCGTGGCCGGGGAGGACGTGGAGGGTTGCGCCGTCGGCGGCGGAGAAAAGAGAGACGGGCCCGGCGGTGCTGGCCGCGGCGAGAAAAAGCTGAGAGCTGAGAGTTGATAGTTGAGAGACAGGAATGGGTGACCAGGCGAGGTCGATGACGTAGTCGTCGAGTTGGGCGGCCCAGTATTTCGCGAGATTCATGGTTTAAAAACAAAGACAGACGGCGGGGGTCAGGAGACCCCGCCCTACAACGTCGGTTACGGGAAGCGGCGGCCGGCGACGATGACGAGGTCGACGGGGTTGCCGCCGAGCTCGTAGGCGAGGAGCCGTTCATCGCGGTGATGAAGCAGGATCAGGTCGGCGCGCCGGCCGGGCTCGATCGTGCCGCGATCGGCGAGGCCGAGCACGGCGGCGGCGTTCACGGTGCACGCGGCGATCGCCTCGGCGGGAGTGAGGCCGCAGCAGCGCACGGCGACGGCGATCACGAACGGCATCGAGTACGTCGGCGAGGTGAGCGGATTGAAATCACTGGCGAGCGCGAGCAGGCCGCCGCTGTCGACGAACGCACCGGCGCGGGCGTAACGGTTGCTGGAGTGAAAACTGGCGGCGGGCGTCATCACGGCAAACGTGTCGGTCGCGGCGAGTGCGAGGAGATCGGCCTTCGCGGCGGACTCGAGGTGATCGACGCTTCGCGCGTGGAATTTCAGCGCTTCCGGCACCATGCCGGTCGAGTTGAACTCGTCGGCGGCGATGCGGACCGGCAGCCCGTGTTTCGTCGCACGCTCGAAGAGGCGCACGCACGCTTCGACGGGCCAGGCGTCGGCGGCGCAGCGTGCGTCGATCGTGATGCCGGGAAATTCGTGCCAGATGGCGGGAAGCATTTCGCGGACAACCTCCCGCGTGTAAGTGGCGGCGTCGCCCTCGCACGCGTGGCCGAGCAACGCGGTCGGGACGATCGTGCCCGGCCAATCCGACGCCGCCCGCTGGATCGCGTGGATCATCTTGAGTTCGGCGTCGACCGTGAGGCCGTAGCCGCTTTTTACCTCGATCGTGGTGGTGCCGCTGGCGAGGACGGAATCGAGCCGCGTGCGCAGGGCGGCGCCGAGCTGCTTGCGCGTCGCATCGCGCACGGCGTGCACGGTGGAAAACAAATCCGCGGCGCGCGATTGCGCTTCGGCAGCCGGCGGGGCGGCGAGCCGGCGCTCCCAGGAGTCGATGTGGTCGCCCGCCCAGCACGCGTGGGTGTGACAATCGACGAAGCCCGGCATCAACACGCGACCGTCGGCCTCGATGATCTCGGCGTCGGCGGGAGCGGCGATCTCCGGGCCGACCGCGGCGATCCTGCCGTCCTGCACGAGCACGTCGCCGCGCGGGATCACGCCGAGCTCGCGCAGCGCCTTGCCCCGGCGGCGGCGCGAGGTCGTGAGCGCGGCGGAGTCAGGAGGCGGGGCGAGCGTTACGATGCGGGCGTGGCGGATCAGCAGCGTCATCGGGGAAGATCGACTTTAGGACGCGCGAGGTCCGTGCAAAGGGAGAAAACAGCGTGGCGGGATCCGGGCCGCGATTTTGTCGGCGCGAGCGGGTTGCGCGCTGAAGTCCGCCGGAAAACGATGCGCCTTGAACGCTGCGCGGCACCGGCGGATCCGTTCACGGGCGCACGCGGTAGCCGGAGAACGCGATCTTCGAGACGACGAAATCGAGCTTTTCGACCCTGAGCTCAGGATGGGCCGTGAGGCTGCGATAGCCGGCTTCGGTGAGCAGCGTCTCGCCGGGCGCGCCGATGTCCTCGGCCAGTTTGGCCACGAGGTTCATTTCGTCGCCGAGGACGCCGAGTGCGCCGTTGTCGAGCACGGGGCCAAAGCCGACGGCGACCGTCACGGTATACGGTTCGGCCTCGGTGAGGCGGATGCCTTTTTCCACCAGGTCGCGGTGAATCTCGAGCGCGGCGCCCAGCGCGGCGTCCGCCGTGGGAAGCTCCGCGAACAGGTTGTCCGCGAAGCTACGCCAGGCGCGGCAGCCATGGCGTTCGAGGACGGCCTGCACGACATCGCGCATGCGGGCAAAGCACGCGAGAAAATGGACGATACCCTGTGCGCGTGTTACGCGGGTCATTCCCGCGGAGTCGAGGGCCAGCATCGCGCAGGTGGTGCCGTGGCGGTCCCAGACGCGGCGTTCGACCGCATCGGCGGCGAGACCCTCGGCTTGGGCGGCTTTGATCGTGGAGCAGACGGGAGAATCCTCGCGCATGGAAGGACGGCGGCGCATTCACAGTGCGCGGCGATCCGCGGCGGTCAACGCGCCGCGGGCTCCGCCCGGGTCAGGGGCGCATCGACGACCTGGTGGCGGTCGGGAAATCGGCGGGGACGGACTGTGTAACCCTGCCGGTGGCGGCCCACTCGGTGCCGCGCTGGACGAGCGTGATGTAGCCGACGCCCTGGATCGCGGGATACGGCGGCGTTTCGGTCGGACCGACGTGGCCGAGCGTGAGATGAAAGACGCGGCCCTTGCCGTAGCGGATCGTCATGACCATCGGTTCGTTTTCGCCGGTGGTGCCCTTGTGCTGGGCGGGATCGGGGCACGCCGTCGCGAGAACCTCGACGTTTTTCGCGGGTCCGCGGAGCTGGCTGTAGGCCTCGTCGCTCGTGTGCAGCCATTCGGCGGGGAGCCCGCGCATGATCGGGTGATCGGGCGCGCGGGTGGAGACGATGAATTCGTGGCGCGCCGGATGCGTGGCGACGCCGGGCGAGTCGTCGAGGACCTGATGGCCGTCGCGCCAGCGGATTTTCGGGCCCCACTTTTCGGTGCGGGCGCCGAGGTTGCCGTCGGGCTTCAGGCCCCAGCCGCCGACGCCGATCATTTCGTTCCACTCGGGCCAGTAGGGAAACGCGTTGTCGGTGTCGTGAATCGCGACGAGGCCGCCGCCGTTTTTCATGTAGTCGACGAAGGCGGCCTTGGTTGCCGCCGGCCACTCGTCGCCCTCGTAAACGACGACGACTGCGGCGTAAGGCGCGAAGTCGGGCTGGAAGCCGGACAGGTCGGAGCCGCGCGGCGGCGTGGTGGCGACGTCCACGGTGAAGAGACCGGTCTGCTCGAGATATTTTTTCACGAGCGGGCTGCTCTTGGTCCAATCGTGGTATTTCGAGGACTGGCCGGTGATGAGGAGAAGTTTGTACACGGGGTGGGAGACGGCGAATGATGTAGTGACGGAAACAAGAGCGAGCGCGGCGAGCCGGAGAAGTCGAGTGGAGAAAAACATGGGGTGAAGTCAGGGGTTTGACGCGGAAAATGCGAAAGAGATTCGGGAATCTCCCTCCGTCGCAACCGAACCCGGGCGTGAAGAATTTTTGGAACGCTAATGAATGCTGATCTGCGCTGATTCAGCAGCGCGGATTAGCGCAGATTAGCGTTCCAACGCCTTATCCGGCGGGCCGAGGAGCGGGCGCATGATTTTCACGCGGATGAGGTAGCCGGCGTGGTTGGGGTGAACGCGATCGGCGACCCAGATGTCTTCGCGCGGCTGGCCGTCGGGCGTGAGCATGGCATCCCACAGGTCGATGAAGTGGAGGTTCGGTTGCGTGGCGATCCACGTCTTGATCGTGTCGTTGGTTTGTTTGCGTGCAGGGGCCTCGGACCAGCGGCCGGGGCCGGGGGTGATGCTCGTGAAGGCGATCGGCACACCGGGCAGCGCGGCGTGAACGCGGGCCACGAAGGTCTGGAAATCGGCGAGGATGCGCGCGGGGGTTTTGCCGTTGTGGACGTCGTTGCCGCCCACGTGGAGCACGATCAGCCGCGGGCGATAGCGCAGGACGAGACGGTCGAGATAGTGGAGGAGATCGGAGGTCTGGAACGAATCGATGCCGCGGTTGATGAGCGTGTAGCCGGGCAGGTCCTCATGGAGCGTTTTCCAGCGGTAAAACTGCGAGTCGCCCGCGAGGAGGATCGCGTTTGCCGGCGGCGGATCGAGGCGGTCGGCGGCTTCATAGGCGAGGACGACTTTTTCGAAACGATTTCCGGCCGATGCGGCGGGCGGCTGGGCGAAGGCGTTGCCGGCCGCGACCACTGCGGCAAAAAACGCGACAGCGATGGTACGGTGCCGGACGAGTCGCGGGGCGGGGGATGAATTCATCTTCAAGGCACAGGGACGCAGGCGGGCGGGAGAAGATTCGCCGGTGACCGGCAGAGTCGCGGCGAGATGGCATCGCGGCTTGGATCGCAGCCGTCGTGCGAGACGTGAGACGAGTCGTGGTCGCCGGGAACGGGCAAGGGAAGGCGAAGCCGGCGCTTCGTCGGGTGCGTGGGCGAGCGAACGAGATTCAGCCCGATGGGATTCGGGCTCCGCCCACTGGCGGCTCGGCAATGAGCTGCGCGGTCAGTTCGCGCGGGCCTTGTCGTAGGCCGCTTCGACGCGATCCCAGGCGTGAATCACGTTTTGCTTTGCGCTGTCCCAAGTGTCGGCGCTGGCGCGGCCGAGGGCAGCGACCTTTTCCTTGTAGTCGGCTTCGGAGTCCTTGAGTTCCTCCATCGCGGCCTTGCGGCTGGCGCTGGCTTTGGCTTCGGAATAATTGGCGCGCACCTCGCTGAGCTGCGCCTCCATCTTCGAGGACATTGCTTTGGCGCTGGCGGTGAATTCGTCGCGCTTGTCGAAGGTGTAATCCTTCGCGTTGTCCCACGCCTTCGACATCGCGGCCTTCGAGTCGTTGTAGGCGTCCTTGACGGAGTCGTTGATTTTTTCCTGGTTCGATTTCGAACAGGAGGTCATCGCGCCGAGGCCGAGAAGGCCGGCGGCGACGACCAGCGTGGAGCGGCGGGCGAAGCGGAAGGGAGAGGTTTTCATGCCGGAGGCGGGTTGAGTTTGAGGGAGGATCAGACGGCTCCGATGTTGCGGAGCGGATTGATGCCTGAAAGGCAGACCGGGATTTGTCGGTCGGGTTCGCCGCATGGCGCGTGTCGCCGGAAGTTTCGGCGGCGGCGAACCGAAGCGACGATTCGCCGCCGGCGTCGCGGCGCGATGCACGGATCGCGGTCGGCAGAGTGGACGCGATGCCCTCAAGACTGTGATCCGCGCAGTGAAAATCGTGATTTCGGTGCGGGGCGACGGAGGTCTTGGGTTGCATCCGAACGCCGGCGTGCTCGTCTAGCTGGCAGTTGTTTTAAATCCCCATGTCGAAGTTCTCCTACCTGGATCGTCGCGATTTCATCAAATTCTCGGCCGCGGTCGCCGCGCTGCTCAGTTTTCCGGGCTGCCTGGAGTTGCAGCAGAATCCGCGGAAGCCGAAGCCGATCGCAAAGGGCAAAAAGATTCGTTTCGCCCAGATCGGCTGCGGCGGGAAAGGTTTCAGCGATACGATGGCGCAGGAGGACGAGGACGTCGTCGCGATGTGCGACATCGACTGGGAAGGGCAGCCGAACCACGAGATGGTCGACGGCAAGAGAGTGGAGCGGCCGTCGAACGTGAAGCAGTTGATGGCGAAGTTTCCGAATGCGAAACGCTACACGGATTTTCGGAAGATGCTGCTCGAGATGGAGGACCAGATCGATGCGGTCGGCGTCGCGACGCCGGATCACATGCACTTCCTCCCGGCCTACATGGCGATCATGCTCGGCAAGCACGTTTACGTGCAGAAGCCGCTGACGCAGACCGTCGGCGAGGCGCGCGAACTGCATCGGCTCGCGAACCTGGCGGGCGTGTGCACGCAGATGGGCAACCAGGGCCACGCGGGCGAGGGCGTGCGACTGGTGACCGAGTGGTTCAACGCCGGCGTGCTCGGCGATGTGAAACAGGTCGAGATATGGACGAACCGCCCGATCTGGCCGCAGGGCTTTCAGGACTGGCCGGCGACCGAGCCGGTGCCGCCGGGCGTGAACTGGGAAGTGTTTCTCGGCCGCGCGCCGGAGCGCGGGTTCAGCTCGAAAATCCATCCCTTCGCCTGGCGCGGTTATCACGACTACGGCTGCGGCGCCCTCGGCGACATGGCGTGCCACATCATGGACGCGGCGAATTCCGCGTTGCGCCTGGGGCCGCCGAGCACGGTCGAGTTGAAGGAGATCGTCGGCAAAAGCGACATCGCCTGGCCGAACCAGGAGTTCGTGGAATATCAGTTCCCGGCGCGCGGCGAACTGCCGCCGGTGACACTGCACTGGCGTTCGGGCGGGTTGAAGCCCGACAAGCCGGCGCAGATGGAGGCGAACCGCGAGCTCGCGCACGGCGGGCAGCTCATCATCGGCAGCAAGGTGACGGTTTACGACGGCAACGACTACTGCAACAGCCCGCGCATCATCCCGGAATCGCTCCACCGCGAACTCGCGCCGACGTTTCCGCCGAAGACGATCCCGCGCGTGCCGGGCGGCAATCCGCACAAGGAGTGGACGACGGCGATTCGCGAGGGCAATCCGCACGGCGCCGGCTCGAATTTCGATTACTCGGCGCCGTTCGCCGAGACCGTGGTGCTCGGGTGCATAGCGGATCGGGTGGGCGGCAAGTTCACGTGGGATGCGGAAGCGATGAAGTCGGACCGCGCTGATGTGGACGCGCTGCTCTATCCGAAATACCGAAAGGGCTGGGAGCCGAAGGACCTGCCGGTGTGATCGGCGGCTTCGCCGGCCGTTAGCCCGGGCGTTTCACACTTTTGTTTGTCATCGCGAGCCCGAGGAACGAGGGCGTGGCGATCCAGCTTGATGGATTGCTTCGTCGCTGCGCTCCTCGCAATGACAAGGGAGAGACGGGGTGTAACAGGTTCACAAGAGGGTGTGAAAAACCCAGGCTAGAGCTCCTTGTTGCCCAGCACGACCTTGCCGTGCGGGGCGGAGGGTTTGTCGGTCGACGCGTCCTCGGCGGTGATGAAGAGGTTCAACCGGGCGGATTTTTCCTTCTCCGGCGAGGCGACGGCGAACGAATAGAGCCCGCTGCTCGCGTTGGTGGCCGGGAGGACGCCGGCTTCGGTGATGCGGCGGGATGACAGGTCGGCGATCCAGACGTAATAGCGATGGCCGGGCGCGAGCGCGGGCAGATGCCGGATCGCGATGAAGCCCTGGTTGCTGTCGGGATCGAAGAGAGCGTAGCCGTGGGCGGATTCGCTGGCGGCGGGCGGGGCGACCGGAAGTTTGTTCGGGTTTTCCCAGAGATTTTCCGCGAGCGATGCGAGCTGGACGAACGACTCCGCGCTTCCGCCCGCGGCCGGAGGGAGCGGCATTCTCGTGAGCGCGCTGCCTTGCGAGTCGAGGCCGAAAACCAGCACGACCGGCGGCACGACCGGCGGCGCGGCCGGCGCGGGGGAGCGGCGCAGCGACTGGACGGCGAGCGTGGCGACGCTGACGGCGATCACCGCGGCGATGCCCCAGCGCGCGACGGCGAGCCACGGGAAAACGGAGCCGCCCGCGGCGGCGGTCCGGGATGGGAGCGCGCCGGTCGCGTCGCGCCGAGACCGCGACGAGGGCGCCGCGGCTCCATCAGCGGCAGGCGCGGACGTGGAGTCGAGGCGGGACTCGACGCGGGCGAGGAGATCGGCGGGCGGCGCGTGTTGCGGCAGGGAATGAATTTCGCGGGTGAGCGCGGTTTCGAGCTCGTGGACGAGCGTCGCGAGTTCGGGTGAGCGGAGGAGTTGCGACTCGAACGCGGTGCGTTCGCCGGGTTCGAGGCGGTCGAGCACGTAGAGGGTGGCGAGTTCTTCGAGTTGCGGATTCATGGCTGGGCTTCGGAGAGGCTCGCGCGCAGGTCGAGGAGACCGCGGCGAATCCAGGATTTGATCGTGCCGATCGGCTGCGCGAGCTGGCGGGCGATTTCGGCGTGGGTGAATTCGGAGAAAAGGGCGAGCTCGAGCGCGCGGCGCTGCTCGCCCGGGATGCCGCGGAGGGCCTGATCGACCCGCTGCGACGTTTCCCGGGCCTCGGCGGAACGCCGCGCGGTTTCCGCGGTGGTGAAGTCGATCGAGTTCGACGTCTCGGCCGACAGCGGGGAAAACGCCGGCGACGAGCGGCGGGCGCGCAGGTGGTCGAGGCAGGTGCGGCGGACGATCGTCACGGTCCAGGTGAACGGGCGTGATTTGCGGGGATCGTAATCACCGGCGTGGCGCCAGATCTTGATGAAGGCATCCTGGAGCAGTTCCTCGGCGGCGGCGCGGTCGCCGACGAGGCGGAGCGCGAAGGAGAAAAGCGGCGCGCTGTAACGCGCGTAGAGATCGCGAAACGCGGCCCGGTCGCCCGCGCCAATGCGGGCGAGCAGGAGGACTTCGGCGGCGGAGGTGTCGGTGTCCGGCGGCACGCGGGATCAGGACCTGGGTTTGACGAGCTGCGGGAAAAGGACCGGCTCGATCTTTTTCGCGGCGGCCTCGGCGGCGCGGTGGAAGAGCCGTTCGAGGAAATCGCTCACGTTCTCGCCGGCGCGCAGCTCCTCGCGATGCACGATCATGCCGAAATCGTGCTTGGTGCCGTGGTCGTTGAGCGTCATCCAGGCGCGGAAGTCGAACTCGCTGGGCAGGTAGTTGCCGACCGGCTGGAGAAAGACGCGCAGCTCGAGCGGGTGGGCGGGCGTGTTGGCCGCGAAGCGCTCGGCGACGATCCGGACGGGCCAGTGGCGGCGCTTGGCGACGTCCTGGAATGCGAGGTCGAGGCGGTCGAAATCGGTGTAGGCGCTGGGCGTGGCGTCGCCGCCTTGCGCCAGCGAGGTGACCACGACGAGCGTGAGGACGGGTTTTTCGAGCGGCTTCGCGTCCGCCGATCCGGCGGGCGCGCCGCTTGCGGGCAGCGCACCCAGCGCGATCAGCAGCGCGCTGACGGCGAAGGCTTGGAGTTTCATGGAAGAAGAATGCACGATTGCCTCCTTCTACGCGAGAGCACGGCGGGTGGATGCAGGATTCCGAGTGCGGTTGCGGCGCCCGGTGGATGTCGCGTCGATTTTCCGTTCGACCCGCACCGGGCCGCCCGCTCAATGGCCGCATGCCGCCGCCCGCTGCGTCCGAGGAGCCCACGCCGATTGAACCGCTGTCGGCGCCGGCCGGGCTCGATGCGTGGCCGGGGCTCGAGTTCGGATTTGCGATCGAACAGGACGATGCGCGGGGCGATTGGCGGCTGGTGGTGAGGATGTGTTTTGCGCCGCCACCGGCGACGAAACCGGCCGGGGTGGTCGAGCCGGAGCCCGCCGCGGCTGCGGATGTCGACGAGGCGGCGTCGGAGGATGATCCGCCGGTGCCGCTGCTCGAACTTTACCAGACCATTTGCGGGCAATGGGCGACGGAGATCGGGGTCACCGCGGAAGCGACTTTTTGTGTCGGGCCGCTGTCGCCGACCGGCGTGGAGATGCCGGCGGCGATTTTGCAAGGGAACGCGCGTGCGATCGTCGCGGCGCTGGAGTGCGGTTGCGCACGGAAGCATTCCGATCGGA
>DASZPP010000242.1:0-33957 GCA_035549975.1 Opitutus sp. | reverse complement strand
CCAGCGGCGGGCACCGACCCGGCGAGCGCGGACCAGGCGGGCGTGGCGTAGATTTCCTCGAGTGGAAAATTTGCGGCGAGAAGTTCGGCGACAACCTTTTCTCCCTCGACGACGAAAAGCCCGAGCGCGTCGCGGTGCTTTTTTTGGCGGAGCGAGCGGAGGCGCTGGACGTCGGCTTTCGAAAGCATGAAGGCATGGTGCCCGGCCCCGGCGGTGGTGGCGAAGGGAAAGTGCGGCCGGGATGGGCGCGCGGTCGCGCGCCTGCGACGTCACCGTCGAGGCGCAACGCGTTTCCTGCAGCTTGCGTTTGCGGCGGCGAGCGGCGAATCGTTGTTCAACATGACCGAACCGCTGAATTGGGGAATCATTGCGACGGGGACGATCGCGCGGACGTTTGCCCGCGGAGTCGCGCACTCGAAGTCGGGGCGGGTCGTGGCGGTGGGGAGTCGCACGCGGGAGGCGGCGGGGAAATTTGCCGCCGAGCTCGGCGGGCTGCGAGCACACGGCAGCTACGAGGCGTTGCTCGCGGACCCGGAGGTGCGGGCGGTGTATATCGCGACGCCGCATCCGCAGCACCTCGAGTGGGTCGAGCGCGCGGCGGCGGCGGGGAAACACGTGCTCTGCGAGAAGCCGCTCGCGATGACGCGCGCGGAGGCGGCACGGGCGGTCGAGGCGTGTCGCGCGCGGGGTGTGTTGCTGATGGAGGCGTTCATGTATCGCTGCCATCCGCAGACGGCGAAGATCGGCGAGTTGGTGCGCAGCGGCGCGCTCGGGCGGGTGCGGCTCGTGCAGGCGACGTTCAGCTTTGCGGCGGGGTTCGACCCGGCGCACCGGCTCTTCAACAAGGCGCTCGGCGGCGGCGGGATCTTGGATGTCGGCTGTTATCCGGTATCGCTGGCGCGGCTCGTCGCGGGCGCGGCGGACGGCCAGGCGTTTGCCGATCCGGTGCGCGTGACGGGTGCGGTGGAATTGCATCCGGAATCCGGCGCGGATGTCTATGCGGCGGCGACCCTGCAGTTTGCCAACGGCATCATCGCCCAGGTCGCGTCGGGAGTGATGCTGTTGCAGGACAACTCGGCGCGCATCTACGGGACCGACGGGTGGCTGCAGGTGACGGATCCGTGGGTTCCGGCGCGCGAAGGCGGATCCGTGACGATGCACCTGCGGCGCCGCGGTGAGACGACGGCGGAGGAGATTGTCGTGACGACGGACGAGTGGCTCTACGGACTGGAGGCCGATGCGTTTGCGGCCGCGCTCGCGGCGGGCAAACGCGACGTGCCGCAGATGAGCACGGCCGATACGCTGGGCAACATGGCGGTGCTCGATGCGTGGGCCGCGTGCGCGTGCGACGCGAAGGCGTGAAGCGCGCCGGTCGTTTGGCGCGACCATCGCGCGTGGGCGGATGACCGGTGGCGCCCCAAAAAAAGGGGCGCGTTGCTAGGCGTGACGACCGGGTGAGGTGCGCGCGTGCCAGAGGCACGACCAGCGGGCGCAAATCCGGTCGGGCTGCGCGGAATGCGCCGGCGGGTCGAAGGGAAAACTGGCGAGGCGGGCGCGGATGAGCGACAGGCTCCGTGCCAGTGCGGCAACCGCGGCGACGAGTTGCGAGCGTTCCATCGGGTCATGGTAGCGAACGGCGGGCGCGCGCCTATCGGGGTGTGATCCGGGAGCGGCATCGGGGTTGCCCCGATCAGGTTTCGTCAGCGTGCGAACTCGCGTGGCTTCGAGACGATCGCGGCGGGAAACTCCACGCCCCAGAGGGTCGGATGCGCCTGCTCGGTCGGATCGGCGCCGGGCGCGAGGAATTTGAAAACATCCGCGAAGCGCAGGCTGCACTGGAGCCGCCGCTGCATGTGCGAATCGATTTTCGGGTTCACCTCGATGATCGCGGCGGGATCGTTGAACGGCGCGGCGTGCTTGATTTTTTTTGCGGCGGCGCGGGCCTGGGCGGGCGTCAGCGACTTGTCCTTGACGACCGCGTCGAGGCGCTCGAGGTCGGCGCGCGTGACCGGGCCCCAGAGTTTGCGCCAGGCGGCGGGATCGATGCGCGGCGCGACGATGTTGACGATGCGTTTCGCGTCGCCGTCCTGGCGCCAGTAGCCGATGACGAGGATGAACGGCTCGGCGATGTCGAACTGCCGGAGCGCGTCGCCGAGGTCCACGGGCGTGCGGTATTTCGCGGCTTTTGGATTCACGGGCACGCCGCCGTGGTCGCGGTTCGCGGACGCGGGGATGTCCCACTTCTGCGTGTAGCCCGGCGGGCGGTAGCCGCCGAAGAACGTGTCGTCGATCCATGCCTCGAACACGAGCCCGTGGCGCTGGACCTCCTGGGCGGGCGCGGTGAGCGCGAGCGCGAGGAAGAAAAAAATCACGGCGGGGATGAGCCGTGCCGCGCGAGAACCGGGGTCAGCCAGCCGGAGGCTGGCGCCGCTGCCGGCGGTTCGGTGCATGAGTCACTTTCCGAGCGGCAGGGTGAAGCGGAATGTGGCGCCCTGGCCGGGTTCGCTCGTGGCCCAGATGCGGCCGTTGTGATCCTCGACGATTTTCTTGCAGATCATGAGGCCGAGGCCGGTGCCGTGCTCCTTGCCGTGCGTGACGAACGGCTTGAAGAGCGACGCGGCGATCTCCGGCGCGATGCCCTTGCCCTCGTCCTGCACGGCGATCACGAGCTCGCCGTCCTCGATGGCGAAGCGCAGCGTGATCGCGCCGCCGCGGGGCATCTCGTCGATCGCGTTGTTGAGCAGGTTGTAGAAGAGCCGCGAAAGGCGCTTCGGCTGGATCCGGACCGGCACGTCGGGCGGCGGGTCGGCGAGGACGAGCCGGACGTTGCGGCTGGCGATCTCGGGGCCGATCTCCTCGGCGAGCGGATTCATGTAACGCACGAAGCTCACCGTCGTGAACTCCGCCGGGCGCGCATCGGCCTTGGTGAACGCGATCAGTTCCTGCAGCATGTCGGTGACGCGCGTGACCTGCTGGGCAATGCGGTTCTGGGCCTTCTGGCGCATCGGTGCCGGGGTCATGTCGCTGCAGGCGACTTCCGCGGCGATGCCGATCACGGCGAGCGGATTCCGGATGTCGTGCACGATCATGCGGGCGAACCGGCCGACGATGGCGAGGCGCTCGACCTGGATGATTTCCTCGAGGTATTTCTGGTTGATGGCGCGCATGCGGGCGATGAACTCGCGAACGAGGTCGAGCGCGAGCCGCGGCCGCTGGTCGAGGATCTGCAGGAGCTCGGCGCGGCTGTAGAAGGTGGCGTCGGTTTCGAGCTCGGCGCGCGCCGTGGCGGAGCGCGGGGCCTCGTCGAGGATCGCCATCTCGCCGAAGAAATCGTCCGGGCCGATGGTCGCGAGGACGCGCGTCTCGGATTCCCCGACGGAGGCGGAGATTTCGACGCGCCCGCGGTCGACGATATAGAACCCGTCGCCGGCATCGCCGGCCGAGAAAATAATTTCGCCGGCCGCGAAATGGCACCGTTGCCCGGCGCGATCCGCGGCGCGAAGTTCTTCGCGCAACACTTCGGAAAACCTGTTTTTGCCGCCGGCAGCCATGGCGGCTATTAACGGCACACACCGGTGATCAGTAAAGCGCGATGCGCGGCGCCGGCCGGATGACCCGGAGGGCGATTTCGGGGGATTTTTTATCGCGCTCCGGGCGGTTCGGTCAGGGCCGCGAGGCGTGCTTCGAGGAGCTGGCGCTCGGCGGGGAGGACCACCAGCGCAAGGGCGCGTCGCAGTGCGGCGGCGGCTTCGGCGGGCCGGCCGGCGTCCAGGAGGAGTTGCGCGGAGGTGGCGTGAAAAAGGTGGTAGCGGCCGAGGGGGCGTTGCGGCAGCCCGGCGAGCGCGCGCAGCCCGGCTTCGGCGCCGCGAACCCGGGCGAGCGTGATGGCGCGATTCAGGGCGACGACCGGCGAAGGGTCGATCGTGAGCAGCTCGTCGTAGAGCTCGAGGATGTGCGGCCAGTCGGTGTGCGCGAAGTCCGGCGCGAGGGCGTGGCACGCCGCGATGCCGGCTTCGAGATGCCAGCGGGTGACGCGCACCCCGGCCGCGGATTGGTCGAGGTGGGCGATGCCGCAGGCGATCTGGCGGCGGTCCCAGCGCAGGCGATCCTGCGCGGCGAGGACGAGCAGCGAGCCGTCGTCGGCGGTGCGGGCGGGCAGCCGCGACGCGTGAAAATGCAGGAGCGCGAGGAGCGCGTGTGTTTCCGGGCGGTTGCCGACGAGATGGGCCGCGAGGAGGTTGGCGAGGCGGATCGCCTCGGCGCAGAGGTCGGCGCGCAGGAGCGAGTCGCCGTGCGAGGCCTTGTAGCCCTCGTTGAACAGAAGATAGAGCGCGGTGAGCACGGCCTCGACGCGGGGCGCGAGTTCGGCGGCGGGCGGGAGATCGACGGCGATGCGGGCGTCGCGGAGCTGTTTGCGCGCGCGGACGAGCCGCTTCACGATCGCGGCCTCGGTGGCGAGGAAGGCGGCGGCGATCTCGCGTTCGCCGAAACCGCAAAGCGTCTTGAGGATGAGCGCGACTTGCGCCTCCGGGGCCAGCCGCGGGTGACAGCACGCAAACATCATGCGGAGCTGGCTGTCGGCGATCTCGTCCTCGAATTGCGGCGCCGGCGCGGCGAAGGCGTCGCGGGCGGTCTCCTCGATGAGCGGCGCCACCGCGGGAATTTTCTCGGTGAGCGTGCGATGGCGGCGGAGGACGTCGAAGGCGCGGTTGCGCGCGGTCTGGAGCAGCCACGCGGACGGGTTGTCGGGCACGCCGGTGAACGGCCACACCTGCATCGCGCGAAGGAGGGCGTCCTGGACGACGTCCTCCGCGAGTTGGAGGTTGGCCGCGCCGAGGCGCGCCGCGAGGATTGCGACGAGCCGGCCGGACTCGCGACGGAAGAGGTGATCGACGACGTTCGCGACCCCGGTGGATGCGGGCGCGGCGGCCGGGGCGTCGGGCGGTCCTGCGTTCACAAGCGAAACTTGGGCGGAAAACCGCCCGGGCGCGAGCGTGCGGCGGACCATGTGATCAGAGCGACGGCAGCGGCTCGACCGGCCGCACCTCGACGATCGTGCTGCCGAGGGCGATGCCGGGACAGCCGCGGCCGATCTCGATCGCTTCCGCGAGGCTGCCGGCGGTGACGATGACGTAGCCGCCGACGACCTCCTTGGCCTCGACGAACGGGCCGTCGCTGACCGTCGCTCCGGGCAGCGGGCGGAGGACGGCGCCGGCGTCGTCGAGGCGGTTGGCGTCGACGAACTGGCCCCGGGCCTTCATGGATTTCATCCAGTTCATCCATTGCCCGAAGATGCGTTCCATCTCGGCGGGCGTCGGCTCGGGTGCGTTCTGCGGATGGCGAAACAGGAGGAGATAGTGGGAGGGGTTGGGAGTGTTCATGGGGATGGGAGACTGTGTGGGTTTAGGACGGACGGGAAAATTCAGTTGTCGCGCCGGCGAAGCGGGCGGACCTCGACGGACGTGCCGTCGTTCGCGATGGCGGGGCAGCCTTGGGCGATCTCGACGGCGCGATCGAGGTGGTCGACGCGCACGATCAGGAATCCGCCGACCATTTCCTTGGCTTCGACAAAGGGGCCGTCGCTGACGACACCGTGCGTGCGCACGAGCTTGCCGGTGAACTCGAGGCCGCTGGACGTGACGAACTCGCCGCGGGCCTTGAGGCCGTTGACCCAGGCCAGGAATTTTTCCATGAGCTTCGCCATCTCGTCGGGCGAAGGCATGGTGCCGTAATGGCGGAGCAGGAGGAGAAATTCGGGTTTGGGAGAAGTGCTCATGGGCGGGTGAGTGCACACCATGACGAACCGGCGGCGCGGCGCAGGACAGAAATTTTTCGACGGAAGAAACCGGTGCAGGACGGAGGGCGTCGACAAGCGATGCCCTCCGGGGTTGGCGCCGCGTAGGGGGCGCGGTTTGTCCGCGCCCGTTTGGCGGAGGGTGCGCGGGGCAGGGCGGGGTCGGAAGAACCCGCCCTACACGAACTGTTTCATCGCGGCGGCGAGGTGGGCGGTGGCGCGGGCGCACTCGTCGACGCGGGCGGTGATTTTCGAGTCGACGATCTTGTCGCCGGAAAACGCGGCGCCGGTCGCGTAGACGAAGCGCGGCACGACCACGCAGCGGAAGTCGAGCATGAGGCTGTTCGCGAGGCTCATGATTGACATGAAGCTCGACGCGCCGCCGGAGGCGCAGAGGAAGCCGACGACCTTGTTTTCCCACGCGTCGCCGGTGAGCTCGACGAGGTTTTTCACGGCGGCGTTGGCGTCGTAGTTGTAGATCGGCGTGGCGACGATGATGCCGTCCGCCTCGTGGATGAGCTTGTCGGCGCGGAGGACATTTTCGTGTTCGTAGGCGTTCTCGCCGTCGCAGAGCGGGAGCGGGAGCTCGCGGAGATCGAGGAAGATTGCGTTGTGGCCGCCGGCGGCGAGGGCGCGCTCGGCCTCGCGGGCGAGGAGGCGGCTGTTGCTGTCGGAGTTGAGGCTGCCGGAGACGACGAGGATGTTCATGGCGTGGGCGCGGCGGCGGGCGGCGAAGACTGGTAGGCAAGCAGCCGCCAGTGTCCGGACTCGTTGCGCCAGACGGCGAGGAAGTGGAGGGTGAACTCGAGGTGTTTTTCGCGCGCGACGACGGCGAGGCGGGCGTTGCCGCTCATCGCGACGGCGCCGGGAGCGATCGCCTGGAAGGCGAGGTCCTGCGGGACGACCGAAACGTATTTGATCCTGCTGCCCGTGACGGCGGCGAGGAGTTCGGCCTTCGTTTGCGGCTGGCCGTCGGCGCGCGCGTAGCGGAGGTCGTCGGACAGGAGCGGCGCGAGCTTCGCGGTGTCGGCGGCGATGGTGGCGACGATGCGCTGCTGGTCGGCGCGGCGGACGGCGGCGAAGTCGTCGGCGTCGGCGGCGCGGAGCGGAGTGAGCAGAATCAGCGGCAGCAGCGCAGCAAGACGGAGCAGGAGAAGCCGCGCCGTAGCGGCAGGCCTCCGTGCCGGCTGGTTTGGGGACGGCTCCGTCGGCAGGCAGGGACGCCTGCCGCTACTTCGATCAGAATGACAAATCATCGACGATGAGCGGACAGCGTGAGGGCGGAGGCAGTATTCGCAAGTATCGGCTGGCGCGCGGCGCGATGATTTGGGAGAGGAGTTGGTTCGACTTTTCCAGAAATGCACGCCGGCACCTTCCAACGTTTCCTCGCGCTCACGCGGCCGCAGCGCTGGCGGATCGCGCTGGGCGTCGCGCTGATCCTCGCGGCGTCGCTGCTCACGCTGCCGGCGCCGTGGATTTTCAAGCTGATCATCGACGACGCGCTGCCGCACCGCGACCTGCGGCTGCTCGGGGAGCTGTTGCTCGCGTTTACGGGGCTTTTCGTCGTGCGCGGCTGGCTGACGCTCCTGCGCAACCGCGTGCTGCAATTCAGCGCGATGCGGATCGTGTGCGACCTGCGGATCGCGCTGTTCGCGCATTTGCAGACGCTGTCGCTGCGGTATTTCGACGCGAACCAGACCGGCAAGATCGCGTCGCGCATCACGCAGGACTCGGGCGAGGTTTACCAGCTCACGAATGGTTTTCTCATCAACCTGATCGCGGACTCGGTGACGATCGTCGGCGTGCTCGGGTTTTTGTTCTGGGTGAACTGGCGGCTGGCGCTGGCGGTGACGCTCGTGCTGCCGCTGTTCGTGCTCAACTATCTCTACAACCGCCGGAAGATGCGCGAGGAGAGCCGCGTGCACCGCGACAACTGGGACCAGGTCGTCGGCTTCCTGCAGGAGCGCGTGGCGGCGGCGCGGGTCGTGAAGTCGTTCACGCGCGAGGCGGCGGAGACGAGCGTGTTCGCCAGCGGGATCAACGCGGATTATTTCAACTACTCGACGATCGTGCTGCGCAACACGCGGCTCTCGGTCGTGGCCGACCTGCTCGGCTCGCTCGGTGCACTGATCGTGCTCGGCTATGGCGGATTGCTCGTGGTGCAGGGCGCGATGCAGGTGGGCACGCTCGTGGCGTTCAACGCCTACATTGTGTTCGTGTTTCCGCCGATCGTGCGGTTCGTCGACCTTGCCGCGGTGTTCCAGCGGGCGAACACGGCGCTGGAAAACATGTGGGCGCTGCTCGACACGAAGCCGGATGTGGCCGACCGACCGGGCGCGGCCGCGCTGCCGCCGCTGCGCGGCGACATGGAGTTTTGCGGCGTCTCCTTCGATTACGAACTCGAGCCGCCGGGCCAGGGCCGGCCGCGCACGCTGACGGACGTGAGCTTCCGCGTGGAGGCGGGAAAAGTCGTCGCGATTGTTGGGCCGAGCGGCTCGGGCAAGAGCACGATCGTGAACCTCGTGGCGCGGTTCTACGACGTGGCGAGCGGCGCCGTGCTGGTTGATGGCCGCGATGTGCGCGAAGTGACGGTCGAGTCGTTGCGCAAACAGATCGGCATCGTGCTGCAGGAAAACGTGCTTTTTTCCGGGACGCTCGAGGACAACCTGCGCTATGGCCGGGCGGAGGCGACGCGCGAGGAGGTGCGGACGGCGGCGGTGGCGGCGAACGCGCACGAGTTCATCGAGAAACTGCCGGACGGCTACGCGACGGTCGTCGGCGAACGCGGCGCGAAATTGTCCGGCGGACAGCGGCAGCGGATTGCGATTGCGCGGGCGATTTTGCGCGACCCGAGGATTTTGATCTTCGACGAGGCGACGAGCGCGCTCGACACGCAATCGGAGCGGCTGATCCAGCAGGCGATGGAGCGGCTGATGAAGGGGCGGACGGCGTTCGTGATCGCGCACCGGTTGTCCACGATCCAGAGCGCGGACGTGATTCTCGTGATGGAGCAGGGCCGGCTCGCGGAGCAGGGCACACACGCGGAGCTGCTCGCGCGCGGCGGGTTGTATGCGAAGCTGCACGCTCTGCAGTTTCAGGAGGCGGGGTGAGCGCGTGCAGCGGAGCGTGGTAGGGACGGCTCTCCGAGCCGTCCGCGAAAGGTTGTTGGAATTTTCGGAGCGGAACGGACGCCTCGGAGAGGCGTCCCTACCTAATCCAGCACGGAGAAGAACCGCTCGAAGCGCGGCCGGAGCCAGTGGGCGAGATCGCCGGAGACGAAAACGCCCTGCGCGCGGCCGACGATCTGATCGCGCGAGACGGCGCCGAAGAAGCGAGAGTCCTCGCTGTTGTCGCGGTTGTCGCCCATCACGAAGTAGCTGCTGGTGGGAATCGTGAGCGGACCGAACGTGCGCAGCGCCGGACGGCGCGGCAGGATCATCACGAGGTGCGAGTGCGTGCCGAGTTGCTCGCGGGCGAAAAGCGCGGCGGAGCGTTCGCCCGAATCGAGCGCGCGGACGCCGCGCGGTTCGGCGGCAGGCTCGGTGGCGAGTGGGGAATAGCGGAGCGGCGTGCCGTTGATGAAGACGGTTTCGTTGCGCAGTGCGATCGTGTCGCCGGGCAGACCGACGATGCGCTTGAGGAGGCGCGTGCCCTTGACCGGCTCGAAGCAGACGACGACGTCGCCGCGCGCGGGATCGGCCCATTGGGCGAGGTGAACGGTCGTGAACGGGACCTTGAGGTCGTAGGCGAGCTTGTTGACGAAGACGACGTCGCCCTCGAGGACGGTCGGCTTCATCGAGCCGGTGGGAACAGGATTAATGTCGGCGATCGCGGACTTGGCGGCGGTGATGACGAGAAACGGCAGGACGAGCGGGCGGATCCATTCATGCCAGAGGCGGCGTGAGACAGGGCGAAGCGGCGTGGCTTGCATGCCGAATTATCGGCTTGGAAACGCCTGCGGCGCGAGCCGATCAGGATGAACGGTGCGCAGGCAGGTCGGGCGGACTGCGCCGCGGGCGACTCGACGATCCGATTTTGCGTCCTTGCAACAACGGCGGATTTTTTCGTTAGAGTCATGCGATGAATGTGGTCGGGCTATTCGCTGGGGTCGGTGGGATCGAACTCGGGCTGGAAGCGGCCGGGCATCGCACCACGCTGATCTGCGAAATCGACCCGGCTGCTCGCGCAGTCTTGTCCGCGAAGTTTCCTCGCCTGCGACTGCACGACGATGTCCGAACACTCGAAAGAATGCCGAAAGGAACGGACTTGGTTGCCGCCGGTTTCCCGTGTCAGGACATTTCGCAGGCGGGAACGACCAAGGGCATTGGCGGAAAAAACTCCGGGTTGGTTAACGAGGTTTTTCGGCTGCTCGCGAAATCCGACGTGCCCAACGTTCTCCTCGAGAACGTTTCCTTCATTCTGGCGCTCAATCGCGGGCACGCGATGAGGCATGTAACCGCTCAACTGGAGCGACTGGGCTATCGCTGGGCTTATCGTGTAATTGACAGCCAGGCGTTTGGGCTGCCGCAACGCCGGCAGCGGATGTTCCTCCTAGCTTCGCGAGTGTGCGAGCCTTTCGAGTTGCTCTTGCGCGATAGCGTCGAGTCGCAGGAACCGACCAACTGGCGAGGGCGGGCCTGCGGATTTTATTGGACCGAAGGCGTGCGTGGCTTGGGTTGGGCGGTAGATGGCGTGCCGACGGTGAAAGGCGGCTCGACGGTGGGAATCGCGTCGCCTCCGGCGATTTGGATGCCCGATGGCCGTATTGTCACACCGGACATTCGGGATGCGGAGAGAATGCAGGGTTTTGCTGCCGGATGGACCGAGCCGGCGCTCGCGGTCGTTCGCCGAGGATTTCGATGGAAGCTCGTCGGCAACGCCGTCTCTGTCCCGGCGGCGGAATGGGTTGGTCGCCGTCTTGTCGAGGGTCCATCGATGATCGATCTGCGGGTGCACACGTTCGATGCGGAAAAGAAATGGCCGGTCGCCGCTTTTGGGGGCCCTCGTCAGCGTCCACTCGCTGCGGAGGTATCGATGTGGCCGGTCGCTCAACCGCGAGTTCCTCTCACAAACTTCCTGCGGTTCGAACCGCAGCTACTGTCTTATAAAGCCACGGTCGGCTTTATTTCTCGATTGAAGTCGGGCAACCTCCACTTCCCGCAGGACTTCCTGACTGCTCTTCAAAATCACGCGGCTCGTATGCAGGGCGAGGCTCCATTGTTCGCGGTGGCCTGACCATGCACGGCGAGACGATCATCGTCCGTTCGATAAGTGCTACGCGCATCGAAGATCGTCACGGGAATCTGTGGCAGTATCACTCCCGCAGCGATCGGCACAGCAAGATCGCGTGCTGGGCCATCCTGTTCGATTTGCTGCGGACTTGCCCGTTGCTTCGGCAGCATGTCGAAAAGGACAAGGTAGCATTCGGGGTGAACCACCAGATGCGAGACTTCAAACAGAACAAAAAGAAGAACCTCGATCTGGTGCTTTCGGGGCACAGAGACGAATCCGAGGCGACATTCGTCGATTTCGCGTCGAAGTGGGGAGTCGTGCTGGATGATCGCGAGGCCGAGATATTGGCTTCGTTGCCGGTGTTGAGAAAAGCCGCCGTGGCCAGCGTGTTCATGGCATTGGAGGCGAAGGCCTGCATGACCGAGCACATCAAGGCCATCCCGCGGCTCAACGACGAGCTATCGTCGTCTTTCCAAACCATCCACGGAGACACCGGCAGTGCCATCGCGGGTGGATTTGTGATGATCAATTGCGCGGACTCTTTTATCAGCTCCGATCG
Organism: Opitutus sp.; assembly: GCA_035549975.1. Lineage (GTDB taxonomy): Bacteria > Verrucomicrobiota > Verrucomicrobiia > Opitutales > Opitutaceae > Opitutus. Next base: position 22,372 of record DASZPP010000242.1, on the reverse strand, counting down.
GCATCCGAAAAAAGTCCGCGCTGGAAAATATACCATCACCAATCACCGGCAGCCGCATGTCGCGGAAAGAGTTGTCGAGGCGGTGATGAAGATTCCGCGTCGGAGCGATCACGCGGGGCACGGGTTCGATGCGGTCGGCATTACGATGGTGCATTGTCGCAACGACGGAACGGAAGTCATGATCGACGAATCGGCGAACGCCCGGGTGCCCGAAATCGCCAGATATTCGACGCTGATCGAACGTCTCGGTCACCTCTACGCGACCAAATACAGTGGGATCTAGGAGAGTCCGAGATTCTCTTTCGCGTGCCGAGAGAAGTGCGTTGATGGGGCGAGTGCGACAACGAGGAACCAAACCAGAGTTGTTCGTCCGTTCCTTGCTGCATTCCCTCGGTCTGAGGTTCACCGTCAACGGGCCGTTCAATAGGCAACTGCCAAGTCGACCCGACATCGTGCTGCCGAAGTGGAGAACGGTCGTCCTCGTCCACGGTTGTTTCTGGCACCGACACATCGGCTGCAAGGCGGCCACCATACCGAAGACGCGTCGCGCCTTTTGGGAGTCGAAATTCTCCGCCAACGTGGCACGTGATCGAGTTCAGCATCGGAGGCTGGTCGCTTTGGGCTGGCGAGTGCTCACAGTTTGGGAGTGCGAAACCGGCACACCCTTGGAACTTGCCGCGCGACTGCGCCGCCTGTTCGACAAAAGGACGTGAAGAGGTGAGTTCGATCAATCCAACCTAGATTCCGCGGTTTTGGCTATTCATCTGCTCGCTGGCGCTCGCAGCTACGAGCGCCAGCGAGTAGAAACCACGGAACTTGGAATGAGACAGGAATCGAGGATCTCGCTATCACTCTTTCGCGCCGCCGTCGTAGCGGATGGCGTGGCCGGATTCGAGGAGGGCGTTGTTGAGGAAGACGGCGATGCTGTCGGCACCGGGTTGAGACTTGAGAGTCGAGAGTTGTGAGGGGGATTTGAGCTGAGAGTCGTTGGCTGAGAGCTGAGAGAAATTTCCGCCGACGAACACGTCGGCCAGGTAGCGGTCGTATTTGTCGGGCTTCGTCGTGCTCACGATCACGGTGTCGCCGACGCCGATGAGGGCGTCGACGAACGCTTTCGCGGCGCGGCCGGCGGCGGTCGACATCTCGGGACAGTCGAGGCCGCGCAGGCGAAGTTTCAACTGGTGCTCGAAGCCCGGTGCGATCGCGAGGGCGATGTCCAGCGTGTCGCCATCGACGATCTTGCGCACGGTCGCGGCGTAGGTGAAGAGGTCGGTTGTCGTCGCGGCGGCGACTTTGCTCGCGGCGGTGGACGCAGTCTTGGGCGAAGCCGAAGGGTCGAATTGCACGATGTCGTCGGGCCGGAGTTTCGAGGTGGCGTCGAGCCGGCGGTAGAACTTGAACCCGAGGTCGATCGCGAGGCCGTCGCCGAGGTCGACGATCGGATGGAGGCCGGGCGTGCCGCGGCGCGGGGTGAGGAGTTCGGCGGGTTGGGCCGGAGCGGGATCGGCGGGGGCGAGCGCGACGGCGTTGAACGCGCGCACGCGGGTTTCGAGGTCGCGGGTGGTCCAGTGTTTTCGGATCGCCTCGGTCTCGATCGTTTTGCGCCGGGCGCCGTCGTCGATCTGAATCAGCAGCCGGTAATGGCCCCAGCCCAATTCGGAGCGCGCGCTCCGAATCGGGTAAAAGCGGTAAAACTGGGAGCACTGGCGGAGGGTGCGTTCGCTGATGCCGGTGTCCGCGGCGAGTTTCTCGTAGATGCGGGCGCCGTAGCCGGCGCGATCGCGAAAGGGGAGCACGTGCTCGTTGATGAGCCGGCCGGTCTCGGCATAGGTTTCGAGCCAGGCGCGGTCGATTTCGCGGCGGCCGTTGACGACGACGGTGACAACGGCCGCGCGCAACTGGGCATACGTCTTCGGCCGGAGGGCGGGCGCACGCGAGGGCATGGGGAAGCGGGACGGCGCTTTGTTTGCCCGAGGTTTGCGAAAAAGTCGCGCCGAAAGCGGGTGGGCTGACTTTCTCGTTGGTGGCGCGTCGCGGTGGGCGTCACTGCCTGCCGACGCTCGACTCCCGAAAACCGGCAGGCGCGGAGGCCTGATGCGCGTGGGCGCCGACGAGCGGCGCCCCTGCGGAATACGGGCGGGGCGGGCGCGAGGTTTTCGTTTGGCTTCTGCGAGAGGGCGGGCGTAGTTGTGTCATATGCCCAGTGCCGGTCCCGCGGCGTTTCGCCGTTTGTTCGATGAAGTCGGCCGCGTCGATGCGGTGGGCGTCGAGGAGCGCGTGGCGAAATACACGACGCGCTCGATCAAGAAGGGCTCGAAGGTCCGCGGGTTGAAGCTAGCGGTGTCGATGGTCGATCTGACGACGCTCGAGGGGAAGGACACGCCGGGCAAGGTGGCGTCGCTGTGCCGGAAGGCGCTGCGGCCACACGACGATCCGGCCGTGCCGCAGGTCGCGGCGGTGTGCGTTTACCCGTCGATGGTCCGGCACGCGAAGAAGCACGTGGCGGATTCGGCCGTGAAGGTGGCGTCGGTGGCGACGGCGTTTCCGAGCGGGCAGGCGCCGTTGCGGACGCGGCTCGGCGAGGTGAAGCAGGCGGTGATCGACGGCGCGGACGAGATCGACATGGTGATCAACCGCGGGGCATTCCTCGCCGGCGAATTTGCGAAAGTGCAGGACGAGATCGCGGCGGTGGTCGCGGCGTGCGGCGATGCGGCGTTGAAGGTGATCCTCGAGGTGAGCGAGCTGGAGACTTACGACAACATCCGCGCGGCGTCGTTCATCGCGATGCGGACGATCCGCGAGGGCGATTTCATCAAGACCAGCACGGGCAAGACCTCGCTGAACGCCACGCTCGCGAACAACCAGGTGATGATCGAGGCGATCCGGGATTTCTATCTGGACACGGGCGTGTCGATCGGGATGAAGCCGGCGGGCGGAATCCGGAACGCGAAGCAGGCGCTGCAGTTTTTGATCGCGGTGAAGGAGACGCTGGGCGACGCGTGGCTGAACAACGCGCGGTATCGTTTCGGCGCGAGCTCGCTGCTGAACGATCTGCTGCGACAGATCGAGAAGGAGAAGACGGGGGCTTACCAGGCACCGTATTATTTCAGCGAAGCGGCGGAGAGTTACTGAGTTTTTTTGACCACGGATGACCACGGATGGACACGGATTCGTAGCGGCAGGCGTCCCTGCCTGCCGTGAGCGCAAACATCGGCAGGCACGGAGGCCTGCCGCTACGAAAGCGCGGGACGAATCTGATCGGTGTCCATCCGTGTTCATCCGTGGTTCTAATCCGTAATTTCCATGGCAACTGTGGCTCCTGAGAAGAAGCGGTTGAAACGCACCGGCCGGCCGGCGCCGGAGCTGATTTTCGGCGATTTCTGGGAGTTCGATCCGGCGCCGGAAACGGCGGATCCGAAGCTCAAGTCGCGCTACGAGTTGTTCATCGGCGGCGAGTTTGTCGCGCCGAAGAGCGGAAGGTATTTCGATTCGATCAATCCGGCGAATGAACAGAGGCTCGCGGAGATCGCGCTGGCCTCGGCGGCGGACGTGGATGCGGCGTATGCCGCGGCGCGGAAGGCGTTCGAGACGACGTGGGGGAAACTGTCGGGCGGCGAGCGGGCGAAATATCTTTTCCGGATCGCGCGGCTGCTGCAGGACCGGGCGCGGGAGTTCGCGGTGGCGGAGACGATGGACGGCGGGAAGCCGATCAAGGAGTCGCGCGACTTCGACGTGCCGATGGCGGCGGCGCACTTTTTCTATCACGCGGGCTGGGCGGACAAGCTGGAGTATGTCGCTCCCGGTGCGAAGGTCGCGCCGCTCGGCGTGGTCGGGCAGGTGATCCCGTGGAATTTTCCGCTGCTGATGCTGGCGTGGAAGCTCGCGCCGGCGCTCGCGATGGGAAACACCGTCGTGCTGAAGCCGGCGGAGACGACCTCGATCACGTGCTTGAAGCTGGCCGAGATCATCCGCGACGCGGGACTGCCGCCGGGCACGGTGAATTTCGTGACGGGAGCGGGCGAGGTCGGCGCGGCGGTGATGGCGCATCCGGCGGTGGCGAAGGTGGCGTTCACCGGTTCGACGGAGGTCGGCAAGATCATCATGCGCTCGCTCGCGGGGAGCAGGAAGAAGATGACGATGGAGCTCGGCGGGAAGGCGGCGAACGTGGTGTTCGACGACGCGCCGATCGACCAGGCGGTCGAGGGGATCGTGAACGGGATTTTCTTCAACCAGGGGCATGTCTGTTGCGCGGGCTCGCGGCTGCTGGTGCACGAACCGGTGGCGGACGAAGTGCTGGCGAAATTAAAGAACCGGATCCGCGTGCTGCGGGTCGGCGATCCGCTGGACAAGAACACCGACATCGGCGCGATCAACTCGAAGGAGCAGTTGAAGAAGATCACGGAGCTCGTCGACAGCGGCGTGAAGGAAGGCGCGGAGATTTACCAGCCGCCCTGCCGGCTGCCGGCGAAGGGATTTTATTTCCGGCCGACGCTGTTCAGCGAGGTGACGATGAGCCACCGGATCGCGCGCGAGGAAATTTTCGGGCCGGTGCTGAGCATCCTGACGTTTCGCACCGTCGAAGAGGCGATCGAGAAGGCGAACAACACGGCGTATGGCCTCAGCGCGGGCGTGTGGACGGACAAGGGCTCGCGGATCCTGAAGATGTCGACCGAGCTGAAGGCGGGCGTCGTGTGGGCGAACACGTATAACAAATTCGACCCGACCTCGCCGTTCGGCGGCTACAAGGAAAGCGGCTTCGGCCGCGAGGGCGGGCGGCAGGGGTTGCTGGACTATTGCCGGCTGAGCTGAACCACGGATGGACACGGATGGACACGGATCGCAGCTGGTGGAAGGGGCGCTCACCCATTCCGTGCTCGGTGCTGCTTTCGAGTTTCTTAATACGCTCGGCCACGGATTGCGCGAGAAAACTTACGAACGAGCGTTGGTCGTCGAATTTGGACTGCGCGGGCTGGTGTTCGAGCGGCAACGGACGTTCGATGTCTTCTACAAGGACATGCGCGTCGACGAATTTGTGCCGGACCTCGTCGTGGCCGGGAAAGTAATCGTGGACACGAAGGTGGTCGATCGCCTTGGCGACATCGAACGCGGGCAGATGTTGAACTATCTGCGAATCACCGGGCTCGAGGTGGGGCTTCTCCTTAACTTCAAACGTCCGAAACTCGAGTGGGAGCGAATCGTGCTCTGATTTCATCCGTGTTCATCGGTGTCCATCCATGGTTCTGAATTTCTGAAATGCCCAAGACTCCCTATCTCACCGCACCGCTGAAAACGGACGGAATGCCGCCGGGCATTCCATACATCGTCGGAAACGAAGCCGCCGAGCGGTTCAACTTCTACGGACTCAAGGCGATCCTGGTTATTTATATGACCCAGTATCTGCGCGATCGATCAGGAGCGCTGGCGCCGATGAACGACAACGATGCGAATGGCTGGTATCACCTCTTCGTCGCCTCGAACTACTTTTTCCCGATGTTCGGCGCGATCCTTGCCGATGCATTCTGGGGCAAATTCCGGACCGTGTTCTGGATTTCGCTGGTCTATTGCGCGGGTTGTCTTGCGTTGGCGGGTGACCACACGCGGGCTGGCTTGTTTGTCGGGCTCCTGCTGATCGCGCTGGGCGCCGGCGGGATCAAGCCCTGCGTGGCGTCGAATGTCGGGGATCAGTTCGGCGCGAGCAACCAGAGCCTCGTGTCTCGAGCGTTCGGCTGGTTTTACTTTGCGGTTAATTTCGGGTCGTTCTTCTCGATTCTGCTCGTGCCCGTATTGCTGGACAAGATCGGGCCCGGGCTGGCATTTGGCGTGCCAGCGTCGCTGATGCTGCTTGCGACCTTCATCTTCTGGGCGGGTCGATACAAATTCGTACACATCCCGCCGAAGGGTAAATCCTTCCTGCGAGAAACATTCAATCGCGAGAGTCTGAAGACGCTGGGGCGGCTCGCCATCATTTTCGTTTTTCTGATTCCGTTTTGGGCCTTGTGGGACCAGAGCGGCGGCGAGTGGGTGTTGCAGGCTGAGAAGATGGAGCGGCACCTCGACCTGTTCGGCTGGCACTTCGAATTGCTCGCTTCGCAACTCCAGGCGGTGAATGCGATCATGATCTTGGCGTTCATTCCGCTGTTCCAATACTTCGTCTATCCGGGAATCGACCGAATTTGGAGGATGACGGCGCTGCGCAAGATCGGTCTCGGCATCTTCACGATTGGATTGTCATTCCTGGTGAGCGCGTGGATCGAGGCGAAATTGCAGGCGGGGTTGAAGCCCAACGTCCTTTGGCAATTGCCGGCATTCGCGCTGCTTTCCGCGGGAGAAGTCATGGCTTCGATCACGGGGTTGGAGTTCGCCTACACGCAGGCTCCGAGACATCTGAAAGCGATCGTGCAGGCGATCTTTTATCTCTCGATCTCCGGCGGCAATCTCTTCACAGCCGGCGTGCATTGGTTTATCGCCAATCCGGACGGTTCGCTGAAACTTCAGGGACCTCCCTACTACTATTTCTTCGCGGTGCTATCGATGGGCGCGGCGATCATATTCTCGGTCGTGGCGCTGCGCTATCAGGAGGTGACCTGCCTGCAGGATGAAATGCCGTTGCCAGCGGCTGAACTTGAAACGGAGGCAACCTGATGAGCCGACTACCTGTCACGAAGACCCCGAAGCCCTACGTGGGCGGCGCGTTCATCCGCTCGGAGAGCGGGCGGACGTTCGAGGTGAAGGACGCGGGGGGGAATTTCTTCGCGAACATTCCCCAGTGCACGCGCAAGGACCTGCGCAACGCGGTCGAGGCGGCGGCGAAGGCCGGGCCGGCCTGGGCGAAGCGCACGGCCTACAACCGCGGGCAGATCCTTTACCGGCTCGGCGAGATGATCGAGGCGCGCCGCCAAGAGATGATCGACACGCTCGTGCGATTCGGCTGCGACCGGAGCCGCGCGACGAAGGGCACGGACCTGTCGGTCGACCGGCTCGTTTATTACGCCGGCTGGGCGGACAAATACGAGCAGGTGCTCGGCAACGTGAATCCGGTCGCGGCGCCGTATTTCAATTTCACGGTCACGGAGCCGATGGGCGTGGTCGGCGTGATCGCGCCGGACCGGCCGCCGCTGCTGCCGCTGATCACGCTGATCGCGCCGGCGATCGTGAGCGGCAACACGGTCGTCGCGCTCGCGTCGGAGAAGGTGCCGTATCCCGCGATCCTGCTCGGCGAAATGCTGGCGACGAGCGACCTGCCGGGCGGCGTGGTGAACATCCTCACGGGATTGCGGAAGGAGATCGTGCCGACGTTCGCGACGCACACGCATTTGCGCGCGATTGTCGGATGCGTGGGCGCGGAGGACCGCAAGGCGCTCGAACTCGGCGCGGCGGAAAGCGTGAAACGCACGCATTTCGTCGATCCGGAGGAGGCCGACTGGTTGGCTGACTCGGCACAGAGCGTCTACGCGATTCGCGACACGCTCGAATTCAAGACGACGTGGCATCCGATTGGCGCGTGAGGTGTCGCACCTCGCGCTGGCGCCGTGCGCGGGCTGCGTGTTTCAGCCGCGCTGTTTCAGGAACGCGGCGATTTCGCGGGCCCGCGGCATCGAGGGCGCGGTGCCGAATTTCGTGACGGAGAGCGCGGCGACGGCGTTGCCGAAGCGGGCGGCGGCGAGGTGGTCGCCACGGAATTTCACGAGGCCGGCGGCGTAACCGCCGACGAAGGCGTCGCCGGCGCCGGTGCTGTCGACGACTTTCACCGCATAGGCCGGCAGATGCTCGCCGCGATCGGCGAGCGAGACGAAGCAGCCACGGCGGCCGAGTGTGACGATCACGACGGGCACGCCGACGGCGCGGCAGAGTTGCTGGAATTCGACAGAGGCGACTTCGGCCAGCGCGGCGACGGGATCGGAGCGTTGAGGCGATGGCGGCGGTTTTAGAGGCGGTCTGCGATCGTGGGTCTTCGAAAGACGGCGGTCATAGACCGCCGCTACAGGAGCGAGCATTTTGATCAGCGCCGCAAATTCGTGCTCGTTTGGAATCAGCACGTCGACGTGAGCGAGCACGGCGGGATCGAAATCGGGCCGCATCGGCGCGGGGTTGAGAATCGTGGTGGCGCCGGCGCGGCGCGCGGCGCGGAGCGTGTGGGCGTTGGCGGCGAGGCTGGTCTCGTGCTGGCAGATGACGACCTGCGCGCCACGGAGGAGCGAGGGCGGGGCGTCGCGCGGGCGCAGCTGCGCGCTCGCGCCGATCGCCACGACGATCTCGTTGTGCCCGGCGGAATCGACGAGGATGCCGGCGGCCGCGGTGGCGTGGCCGGGCTTCTCGATCAGGTGCGAATCGATGCCCTCGGCCCGGTGAAATTTTTTCGCGACGGCGGCGAAGGCGTCGCGGCCGACGGCGCCGACGAAGCGCGTGGCGGCGCCGGCGCGGGCGGCGGCGACGGCCTGGTTCGAGCCCTTGCCGCCGGGGCCGGTGACGAATTTTCCGAGCGTCGTTTCGCCGGGCGCGGGAAAATGTTCGGACAGGAAGGTGAGGTCCTGCACGTAGCTGCCGACGACGACGACGTGGGGTTTCATCGGGCGGGAAGTTAAGCAGCGGGCGGCGGCACGGCACAAGAGCGGAGTCCCCGATATCGCAGGGCGCCGTTCATCCGCGGCATGCGCCGTTCGTCCAAAGTTTGCGCCCGGCGGCCCGGGATGTTTCTAATCTGGGGTCATGCCGCATACCGCCACCACGGGTGTCCTGATCGAGGACAGCGCGCGCCGCGAACGCGCGAAGGCGCGGCTCTACGTGCTGTTCCAGCTCGGCGGCTGGGGATTTTTTTATGCGCTGCAAATCCTGTACACGCAGGCGCTGGGCGACGACGACGTGCATCGGGATCCGATCCGGAATGCCGCGTTGAACCTCATGATCGTGGCGATGGGCCTGCTGCTGACCCACTACACGCGGCCGTTCATGGAGCGCCGCGGCTGGAAACAGCTCGGCTGGCGCGGGCTGGGGCCGCGGATCGCCGCGGCGTCGCTGGTCCTTTCGCTGGTCTGGTGTTCGGTCGGTTACGGTTTCACCCACGGGCTGCTGCGCGAGCCGATCCCGGCGAAGTACGACCCGGTGCTCATTTTCTCGCTGAGCTGCCTGAACGGCTCGCTGCTGATGTTCGCGTGGTTCTGCCTGTATTTTTTCTACCACACCTTTGATCGCTACAATCGTTCCGAGATCGCGCGGCTGGCCCTGTCCACCAGCGTGAAGGAAGCTGAACTCCGCGCGCTCAAGTCGCAGGTCAATCCCCATTTCATTTTCAATTCGCTCAACTCCCTGCGCGCGCTGATCGACGAGGATCCGGCGCGGGCGCGGCAGGCGGTGACGCAGCTCGCCAACCTGCTCCGCTACTCGCTGCAGAGCGGCCAGCTCGAGACGGTGCCGTTCGAGGACGAGCTGCAGACCGTCAACGACTACCTCGCGCTCGAGCAGGTGCGCCACGAGGAGCGCCTGCAATTGCGCCTGGACATCGCCCCCGAGACGCTCGCACTGCCCGTGCCGCCGATGCTCCTGCAGACGCTCGTCGAGAACGCGGTGAAATACGGCATCGGCCCGCGCGCCGAGGGTGGCGAGGTCAGTGTCGTGGCCCGGATGGAAGGCGGGACGCTGCGGCTGCAGGTCGCCAATCCGGGCAGTTTGCGGGCGGCGCCCCGCGGGCGGGGCAACGTCTCGACCGGCGTCGGCCTGCGCAACGCCGCGGAGCGCCTGCGGCTGATCTTCGGTGAACGCGCCACGCTGAGCCTGCGCGAACAGCCGGCGGGCCGCGTCGTCGCCGAAGTTTCGATTCATCATCGCGAGGCGCGCCGCGAAAAGGCCTCCCCGGTTCCCGCCGCGACGGCGACCGGCTGATCATCGAGCCCGCAACCGGTGGTGAAATACTGACGACGTGAAGACGCTCCTGATCGACGACGAACGCCTGGCGCGGAACGAACTGCGGCGGCTGCTCGCGGGCTTTGCCGACGTCGAGATCGTGGGCGAGGCGGCGAATGCCCGGCAGGCCCGGCAGCAGCTCGCGACGCTCGCGCCGGACCTGATGTTTCTCGACGTGCATATGCCGGGCGAGACGGGCATGGAGTTGCTCGAGTCGCTCGAGCCGCCGGTGCCGGCGGTGATTTTCACGACGGCCTACGACGAGTTTGCGGTGAAGGCGTTCGACCTGAACGCGCTCGACTATCTGCTCAAGCCGGTCGATCCGACGCGCCTCACGACGGCGATCGAACGGCTGCGGGCGAAGCGCGCGGGCGCGGCGCCGGAGCCGGCGAAACCGGGGCGCGAACGCCTCGCGGCCACCGACAAGGTGTTCGTGCGCGAGGGCGACCGGTGCTGGTTCGTCGAGGTGAAGTCCATCCGGCTCCTCGAAAGCGAGGGCAACTACACGCGCGTGCATTTCGACGATGCGAAGCCGCAGCTCTTCCGGTCGCTCAACGCGATGGAGGAGCGACTCGATCCGAAATATTTCTTCCGCGCGAACCGCCGGCAGATCATCAACCTCGCGTGGATCGACCAGATCGAGCCGTGGTTCAGCGGCGGGCTGCTGGTGCATTTGAAGGGCGGGGCCAAGGTCGAACTCAGCCGCCGGCAGGCGCAGGAATTCCGCGAGAAGATGAGCCTGTGAGCCGTCGCCCATGAAAAATCCCCCGCAATTCCGCCCGACGGGTGTCAGCCTCGCGCTTGGCGTGGGCGTCGGCACGGCGGTCGGGGTGGCCAGCGGCTGGGCGGTTGGCATCGCGATCGGCGCGGCCCTCGCGCTGGCGACGAGCTTTCGTCGCTCGCCACCGGAATAAAACGCGTTTCAGCTCCCATTGCCCAATGATCGAAGCGACCAACCTGACCAAACTGTTCCGCGACAAAAAGCGCGGCGAGGTGCGTGCGGCCGACGGCATCTCGTTCCGCGTCGCGCCGGGCGAAATCTACGGACTGCTCGGCGCGAACGGCGCCGGCAAGACCACCACGCTCCGGCTGCTGGCCACGCTGCTCAAGCCGACGGCGGGGACGGCGGTGATCGACGGCCACGACGTCGTGCGCGAGCCGGAGAAGGTGCGGGCGCACGTGGGCTTTCTCGCCGCCAGCACGGCGCTTTACGGCCGGCTGACGGCACGCGAGATGATCGCCTATTTCGGCCGGTTGAACGGCCTGGCGGAATCGGAAATCGACGCGCGGATCCGGCGGCTCGCCGACGACCTCGACATGCACGAGTTCCTCGACCGGCGCTGCGAAAAGTTTTCCACCGGCATGAAGCAGAAGACCTCGATCGCGCGGACGCTGGTCCACGATCCGGCCGTGATGATCTTCGACGAACCGACGCTCGGCCTCGACGTGATGACCGCGCGGGCGATCGTGCGTTTCGTGCGCGACTGCCGGGCGCGCGGCAAGACGGTGATCTACTCCACGCACGTGATGAGCGAGGTGGAAAAGCTCTGCGACCGCGTCGGCATCATTCACGACGGGCGGTTGCTCGCCGAGGGCACGGTGCCGGAGCTGCTGGCGCGCGCGGGGGAGACGGACCTGGAGGAGGCTTTCGTGAAACTTTCCGGCATCAAGGAGGCTGCATGAGCTGGCACGGCATCACGACGGTTTATGTGAAGGAGCTCCGGGACCTGCTGCGCGACAAACGCACGGTTCGCTCGATGATCATCATCCCCGTCGTGGTGATGCCGGCGCTGACGTTCGGCGTCGGCAAGATCGCGACGGTGCTCGTCTCGAAGGCGCGGGCGGAGACGCCGACGGTGATGGTGCTCGGCGGGGCGGATTCGCCCGGCGTCGTCGCGCGGCTGCGGAGCGAGGCGAAAATCCGGCTCGTCCCCGAGGCGGCGGACTGGAAGCAGGAGGTTTCGGACAAGAGGATCCGCGCGGCGGTGAAGCTGCCGGAGCATTTCGAGGCGGACCTGCGCACGGGCGCGGCGCTGCCGGTGGTGATCTACGATTACCAGGGTGAATTGAAGTCGGGCTTCGCCGCGGGCGAGATCGAGAAGTTTTTCCACGGGCTGAGCACGCAGACGGCGAAGGAGCGGCTGGCGGAGCACGGCCTGCCGGCGACGCTCGTGCAGCCGTTCGAGACGAGGCGCGAGAATGTCGCCCCGCCCGAGAAGGTCGGCGGCAATGCGCTCGGCGGCATCGTGCCCTACATGATCATCATCCTTTGCTTCATGGGTGCGGTTTATCCGGCGCTCGATCTGACGGCGGGCGAGAAGGAGCGCGGCACGATGGAGACGCTGCTGTGCAGCCCGGTGAGCCGGGTCGACATCGTGCTGGGAAAATTCCTGATGGTGCTCACGAGCTCGCTGTCGGCGATGGCGCTGTCGCTGCTGTCGATGGCCGCGAGCTTTTTCCTGCTCGGATCGCTCATCGCCGGGGGCGCCCGGGCCGCGGCGAAGGCGGCCAGCGGCCCGCTGCCGATGATCGATCCGCTCGGGATCTTCGGCGTGCTGGGAATGGTGCTGCCGGTGGCGGTGCTGTTCTCGGCGGTGATTTTCACCGTCGCGCTGTTCGCCAAGAGCTTCAAGGAGGCGCAGAGCTACGTGCAGCCGATGGTGTTCATCGTCATCATGCCCGCGATCGTGGGCATGCTGCCGGGCATCGATCTCAATGCGCGGCTTGCGCTCGTGCCGATTCTCAACCTTTCGCTCGTGTGCAAGGAGATGCTCTCGGGCGTGTGGCACTGGGGCTACATCGGCGTCATCTTCGGTTCGACCTGTTTGTATGCCGCGGCCGCGCTGGCGCTGGCCGTGCGGATGTTCAAGCGGGAGGACGTGATTTTCCGCGCGTAGCTGTCGCCGCGGCGGCAGCACACGTAAAGACTTTCGGAAAAGGGCGCGCCGGCAGGTAAACCGCGCGTAAAAGCCGCCCCTCGCTATAGGCAAGCGGGGCGGGGCGTGTAAGATCGCGCCCGCATACGAGTCAACATCATGAATACCCAAGCGCCGTTTTTTCCCGCGAAGCCCGTGTTAAAGCTGCCCTCCCGCATCGAGGGAGGCGGGAGTGGTGCGGGCGGGGCCGTCCCGGCCGCCTGCCCGCCGTTCACCGAGGAGCTCGCGGCGTTCCGCGAGCGCGAGGCGAACCTTCGCGCCTACGAGGAGCGGTTGCGCGCCGGGCAGGCGCAGCTCGATGCGCGGATGGGCGCGCCGCTGGGCAGCGGTTCGCCGTTTGCACGTTCCTCGAGCAGCTCGCCCTTCACCGGCGCCGGCGATGCGGGGCTGGAGGCGGCGTGGAACAAGTTTCACCGGGCACACGCCCTGCTCGAGGCGGACCAACGCCATTTGCGCGACGAGCGGATGGCGCTGCATGAAACCGAAAAGCAGCTCAGGCAGCGCGAAGACGGCGTCGCCTCCCGGGAGGCCGAGCTGGCCGAACGCGAACGCGTTCTCGTCGAGAAAAAGCCCGCGCGGGTCGCCTCGGCCCGGGATGCATCGGCCGTCGAGCGGCTGACGACCGCGCCGTTTCGGATGGCGAAATCCATCTTCAAGGCGGCGGAGTGAGCGAGCCCGAATGTTCGCGCCCCGAGCCGTCGGTTCGGAGGCGGTTCACAAGGGCGGATGCATTGCCTTCAGGCGCGGCGGCGGCCGACGGGATGCCGGCGCGTCGCGTTTTGAAAATTGCGCTTGCGGCGGACCGGTTCGTCAACCATCACGACGCGCAGTGAATCACGTCGCGCAGCTCCGCATCGTCGCCGCCTCCGTCAAAATGACGGACTGCAAACGCGCGCGCTGGCACGGGTCGGCTCGACGATGGGAGCAGCAGAACAAATCTAGCGCGGATTGACCGCCCTGAGATCTCCCAAAGCCGAGCCCGACTCATCCGAGTCGGGCTTTTTGTTTTTCCACCCACCATGAACCTGCTCCCCGCCATGCCTGCCACCGTCCCCCGTCCCACCCAGCCGAGGCTACGCATCTTTCGCTCCTCGCCGGCACCGCAACTCGAGCTGCCCGCGGTCTCGTTCTTCGGCCGCTCGCTCGATGAATACACGAGATTCTTCGCGCTCGACCTGCCGGTCCTGCGCGGTCGCGCCGTGCTCGACGTGGCCGGCGGGCCGTCGTCGTTCACCGCCGAGGCGTGCCGCCGCGGGGTGGACGCGGTGGCGGCGGACCCGCTCTATGCGGAAGGTCCCGCGACGCTGAGCGCGCAGGTGCGGGAGGACTACGCCAACATGTTCGCGCAGATGCGGGCGAAGCGGTCGCTGCTGAAATTCGGCCCGGCGGGCTTCGTCTCGCTCGCGGCGGCGGAGGCGGACCGGCGGGCGGCGGCGCAGCGGTTTCTCGCGGATTTCGAGGCGCACCATGCGCACGGGCGCTACATGAGCGCGGCGCTGCCGCGGCTGCCGTTCTTCGACGGCGCGTTCGACCTCGTGCTGTGTGCGCACCTGCTGTTCACCTATGCGCGGAGGTTCGACTACGCGTGGCACCTCGCGGCGTGCGTCGAGCTGGCGCGGGTGAGCGCGGGCGAAGTGCGCATCCATCCGCTGTGCGGGCTCGACGGACGGCGCTATCCGGAAATGGAACGGCTGCGGCGCGAACTCCAGGATCACGCCATCGCGAGCAGGATCGTGCGGGTGCCCTACGAGTTTTTCGTCGGCACGAACACGATGCTGGTGCTGAATCCGCAGGCCTCATGAGCGCATCCGCCGGAATTGCCCGGACTCCCGAGCCGCCGTACTACGCGGTGATTTTCACCTCGCGACGAACCGAGGGCGACCGCGGCTACGCCGAAATGGCGGCGCGGATGGTGGAGCTCGGCTCGCGCTGCGACGGGTTTCTCGGGATCGAGAGCGCGCGGGGGCCGGATGGAGTCGGCCTCACCGTGAGCTACTGGCGCGACGAGGCGTCGATCCGGGCGTGGCACCAGGACGTCGAGCACCGCAAGGCGCAGCGCGGCGGCCAGGAGACATGGTATGCCGATTACGAAGTGCGCGTCGCCCGGGTGGAGCGGGCGTATGGAAAAGCCGACAGGCCGGACTAAAACTTCGCGGTGACTTCCTGCTGGTAGCCGGGATCGAGCGTCAACGTGCCGAGAGCCGTGCACTCGGTTTCATCGTTCTTGAAGAGCTTGAATTTCACCGGGCCGGCGGCGTCGGGCGTTTCCCAGCGCCATTTGCCGATCGAGACGAATTGCAACGGCACGCCTTTGTCCCAGCTCAGGCCCGGGCCGTCGCCGCGGATGAAAAGGCGGTTGCCGATGCCGATGTAGGCGGTGGCGATCAGGCGGGTGGCGCCGTCGGAGGCGAGGACGCGCTCCACGACCTCGGCGGCGGTCAGGCCGGCGTCGTCGGAGCTGGCGGCGGGCTCGCTGCCGTTGCCGGGTTCGAGCGGAAGATCCGCGCTCGCGTCGTCGGCGGGCTTTTTCGCGGCGCGCTTCCGGACCGGCTTCGGTTCCTCCGCCGGCGCGGCGGGCGGCTCGGGAGCGGTTTCGGCCGGCGATGCGGTTGCGGGCGCGGCGGTTTCGAGCGGGAAGGGCGGCGCCGAATGGGGCGCGACCGGCTCGATTTTTGGAATGCTTTCGAACGCCACCGGCGGCGGCTCGGCGGCGGATGGTTCTGCGGCAACCGGCTCCGGGCGAGGCTTGCGCGGGCGCTTTGGCGCCGACGGCGTTTCGGCTGCGGGTGCCGCGGCGGGAGCTGGCTCCGCGGTGGGCGGAGGTTCCGCGGAAGGAGCAGGCGGGGGCGGCGTATGAGGAGCGGCGCCGGCGGCGAGCGCTTTCGCCTGGGCGTCGCTGATCGAGGCGATGGCGGCGGCGGAGGCCTTCGCGAGCGCGTCGGTGACGCCGGCGACGAGGTCCGAGCGCGCGGCGACCTGCTTTTGCACGTCGGCGTCGAGCCGGGTGAGTTCGGCGACGGCCTTCTCGACTTTGGCGGCAACCGCGGCAAGGCGTTCGCTTTCGGCGGCGCGGAGATCGGTGAGTTCCTTTTCGAGTTCCTCGCGGTCGTCTTCGCGGGCGTTGTCGAGCTGGGCGTTGAACTCCGCGATTTTTTCCTGGAGCTTGTGCGGAAGAGTTTCGGCCTGACGGAGATTTTTATGAGCGAGCTCGGCGATCTCATTGAAGCCGCCGGCGGCGATGCTGATCTGCTCGGCGGCGCTGGTGACGGTGCGGGCGAGGGCTTCGAGGGCGCGCTGGCGGTCGTCGAGCAGTTCGTCCTGCTTGCGCGCGTAGTCGGCGAGGAACGGGACGACGCCGAGGACGGCGCCGACGGCGACGCAGGTGGTGATCGCGGCGACGTCGGCCGAGTGGAGGCCGCCGGGATGGCGGCTGGCGATATACCAGGCGGCGGCGAGGAGGACGACGTCGCCGATGAGAAACGGAAGTTTGGGGAGCTTCGAAGTCTGGTCTGGAACGCTCATGGGGTGCGGCGCGGTGGCGGTGCGGGCGGCGAGTGGTTTCTGCGGCGCGCAGGGCGGATTTTCAACCCCGGAGTGGCACGGCGGAGTTGCTTCGTTCAAAAGACCGCGCAAAGTGGGCGGCGATGAGCCTGGGGCACTTTCTGCGAATCGAGCGCGAGGAACGCGACGGTTCGCGGCATACCGTGGTGCACCTGCGGGATCCGAGGTTTTCGCTGGAGCTGGCGCCGGACCGGCAGGCCGCGGACGAGGTCGGCGGCGGGGTGATCAAGCGCGTGTGCGTGCCGAATTCGTGGGCCGGCGATTACGGGCAATACGCGAAGCTGATCGGAGCGGCGCAGGAATTTTTCGCGAAATCGTTCGAGGCGGGCGCGCCGCGGGAATCGTTGCGGCGGTTTGGCCGATGAGGTCGATCCGCCGTCCGCGCTGAGGCCGGCGCGGGCGCGCCACCGCCGTGACCGGTCAGAAGCGGCGCCACGCCGCCGCGATCAGGTAGATGAGGAGGCCGATGCGGATCGCGCCCTCGAAGGTCAGGATGACAAGGATCATCCGGAGATCGGTGTTCCGGCGGATGGAGTAGCTGACGGCGGAGATCGCGAGCAGGGCGAGGCCGGGCAGGCGGGCGAAGGGCACGAGGAGGAGCGCGAGCATCCAGCCCCAGTAGAGGAAAAGCAGGGCGGTCCAGGCGAAGGCGGTGACCTCGCCCAGGCCGAGGGTGCGAGGATCGCCATTGCGCGCGATCTGCTTCAAGCCGAGATAGCGTTCGCTGATCACGAGTTGCCACACCTCGAAGGCGAAGAAAGCCGGGGCGAGCAGCACCACCGAGTTCATGCGGCGAAGCGTGGCGCGAACGCGGGATTTCGCCAAGGCGGAAGCGGCGGGCGGATTCACCGGTAACCTTCGGGGCGTTTCGTTGTCCAAGAGCCCGGTTGCAACTCCAACCCCCGAAATGGAGGTAGCGATGAATGGGTTTTTGCTGACGGCGAATTTTCTGCTGACGTCGATCACGGCGGGCGTGCTGGGCGGCGCGGCGATGGTGGCGAGCATGTGGCTGATGGCGCGCGCGGGGCTGTTTGCGGGCGAGTGGGAACCGCCGCCACGGCGCAGCATGGTCGTCGCGGTGGGCGGCCTGATCACGAAATCGCGCGCGAGCGCGTTTCGCGTCGGATTGCTGGCGCATGCGGTGTTCGCGATCGTGTTCGCGATGATTTATGCGATCGTGCTGCGGTGGCTTGGGGCGATGGCGCTCCCGGCGTCGCTGATCGTCGGCGTTGCCCTCGGCTTCGGTCATGGCTTGGTGGTGAGCCTCGGGCTCGTCTGGGTCGCGGAGGGTCATCCCTTCGAGGAATACAACGACACGGGTCTCGCGGTCGGCGTCGCGCACATGGCGGCGCACGTGGTCTACGGTGCGGTGGTCGGCCTGGTGATCGGACTGATGGTGCTGTAACGCCGGCATGGCGGTGATGAAACGCGACCTCGGCGGTGCCGCGCGGCCGGCCGCGACGGCGGCTTGAACCGGCCGGGGTTCCGGCTGAGGCTTTAGGCGCGAGTCAATACGGTGGCTGCGAGCGTGGGCGAGTGGCCGAAAGTTCCACTCGCTCGCGCTCGCGGCCACGACGAGAATCATCGGTCGCGTGTGCCGATCCAAAGCACCCAAGTTTCCATGAGAACGATTTCCCGCCTCGCGGCCCTTGCGTTGTTGAGCTTGCTGGCCGGTTGTCAGACGGCGCGCCGCGCCGAAACGACGAACCCGCGCGTGGTCGAGGCCGCGGCATGGAAGGCGCGCAATCCGGTGTGGCGCGGCGTGCATCTGCTGATCGACAGCGACAGCCAACTCCAAGTGCTGCAGGCGCAGTTGCCGCGGCTCGCCGCAGCGGGCGTGAACACGGTGATCGTCGAGGTCGACTACAATTTCCAGTTCCGGTCGCATCCCGAGCTCGCGGCGCCGACGGGCGTGCAGCCGGCGCATGCGCACGCTTTCGCGGCGGCGGCGCGGAAGCTGGGTCTGCGCGTGATCCCGCAGCTCAACTGCCTTGGCCACCAATCGTGGGCCGGGAAGACGTTTGCTTTGCTCACGCAACATCCGGACTGGGACGAGACGCCGGGACAGTTTCCCGGGAACAAGGGCATCTACTGCCGGAGCTGGTGTCCGCAGAACCCGGACGTGAACCGCACCGTGTTCGATTTGATCGACGAGCTCACGGACGCGTTCGAGGCGGACGCGTTTCATGTCGGGATGGACGAGGTGTTTCTCATCGCGTCGGAATATTGTCCGCGCTGCAAAGGCGGCGATCCGGCGGTGCTGTTCGCGCAGGCGGTGCGCGATTTGCACCGGCACATCGTGGACGAGCGCGGGCTGGAAATGCTGATGTGGGGCGACCGGCTGCTCGATGCGACGGCGATGCACGGCGGCGAGTGGGAATACGCGAAGAACGGCACGGCGGGCGCGGTCGACCTGATCCCGAAGGACATCGTGATCTGCGACTGGCACTACGAGAAACACGCGGACTATCCGTCGGTGCCGTTCTTGCTGAAGAAAGGGTTTCGCGTCTGGCCGGCGAGCTGGCAGCCGCTGGACGCGGCGCGGGCGTTCAGCAAATTCGCCCGCGCGCAGAACGACCCGCGGATCGTCGGGATGCTTTGCACCGTGTGGGGAAAGGAAAAAATCGATCGCGTGGCCGGCTGGCCGCCGCTGATGGAGGTGCTGGCCGGCTGGAGATAGCGCAAGGCGGCGTTGGAGGTGGTTAAGAGCTTGCCGGCCGTCAGTAGCGGCAGGCGTCTCTGCCTGCCGAAGCAGGACGCCCGGAACACGGCAGGCACGGAGGCCTGCCGCTACGGAATACGAACGGCCGTCGCTTTGAGGAGCCGTTTTACTTGCCGGAATACCAGACGCCGCGGCGCCAGTTGTGGCGGCGCAGTTTCACGAGCAGGTCGGCGTGCATCGGCGGGAGCAGGCTGACGCCGCAATTGGCCTCGGCCTGGGCGACGTTGCGGATGCCGGGAATCACCGTCGAGACGGCGGGGTGGGCCAGGACGAACTTGATCGCCGCCTGCGGCATCGTGTAGCCGGAGCCCTCGAGGTCCTTCCGGACTTCCCCGGCGTGCGCGACGGCGCGGGCGAGGCGGTCGCCGGCGAAATAGTTGGCGCGAAAATCGTCGGGCGCGAATTTCGTCTCCGCGGTGAACTTGCCGGTGAGGACGCCCTCGTCGAAGACGACGCGGACGATCACGCCAACATTGAACTCGCGGGCGACGTCGAGCAGTTCGGCGGCGGGCTCCTGCTCGAAGAGATTGTAGATGACCTGAACGCTGTCGATCCAGCCGCCGCGGATGAGATCGATCACGCTGTTCTGGTCCTGCTCGGGCGTGGAAACGCCGATGAGGCCGATGCGACCCTCGCGTTGGAGTTCGCGAAGGATTTTGAACGGCGTGGGATGGCGGTTCCACGCCCGCGTCCACGTGTGAAGCTGGAGGAGATCGAGCTTTTCGACGCCGAGGCTGGCGCAGCGCTCGGCGATATTCGCGCGAAGATATTCCTCGGAGTAGCGCTCCTCGGCGCGGTCGTAGGGCGATGGCGGCCAGTTCCCGGGCGCGGGCGGAGTTTTGGTCGCGACGAAGATTTTGTGTTTCCCGCCCGTCGTGGCGCGCTCGCGGAGGACGCGGCCGATGAGTTTTTCGCTGCGGCCGTCGCCGTAGCCGGCGGCGGTGTCGATGAAGTTGACGCCGAGGTCGAGCGCGCGGTGGAGTGCGGCGAGGGAATCGGCGTCGGCCTGCGCGCCCCACGAGCCGCCGATGGCCCAGGCGCCGAAGCCAATTTCGGAGCAGTTGAAACCGTGTTTGCCGAAGAGCCGGTAGTTCATTGTCGAAGCGGGGACGGAAGCGCGAATGCGCCTGAAGCGCACGAGTGGACGCGAATCGCCGCGAATAGTGAAAGCGAAAAATCGGGCGCCGCCGCGGCTGGTCGCAGCAATCGCGGGGAAACAGCGGTGGGTGTCAGCCGGCGCGGCCGTGGGCTGACCCGGACGGCGGCGGTTGCACGGTCGATTTTCGCGGATGGGCCGTGCGCTATTCAACTGGCGCCGCGGCCAACGGCGGCTAGAACCGCGGCGTGAAAACCACGGATCCGCGGATCGACGCTTACATCGGCAAGTCGGCGGAATTCGCACAGCCGATCCTGCGGCATCTGCGCAAGGTGGTTCGCGCGGGCTGCCCGGCTGCGGAGGAGACGATGAAATGGAGCATGCCGAGCTTTGTTCATGCGGGAAAGATCCTGGCGGGGATGGCGGCGTTCAAGGCGCACTGCACGTTCGGATTCTGGCACCAGGGGATGCACGCGGCGCTGGAGAAAGAGGGCTTCGATTCCGAGCGAGCGATGGGAAACTTCGGTCGGATCACCTCGCTGGAGGAATTGCCGGACGAGAAAACATTGGTGCGCTTCGTTCGGGCGGCGGCGGCATTGAGCGAGTCCGGCGAACGCGCGCGGCCGGTGCGGCCGAAGCGCAAGAAGGCCGAACTGAAAGTGCCGGCGGATCTGGTGGCGGCGTTGACGAAAAACAGGGCGGCCGCGAAGACGTGGGGAGGTTTCAGCTACTCGCACCGGAAGGAATACATCGAGTGGATCACCGAGGCGAAGCGCGACGAGACGCGGGCAAAGCGGCTGGCGACGACGCTCGAGTGGCTCGCGGAGAGGAAGCCGAGGAATTGGAAGTATATGAACTGCTGAGCGGCGCGGTGCCGGGAGAGTGACGAGGCCGGTCGAAGCAGCGTGCCGCTTTTCGCGAGCTCAACGCGACGAGTGCGGCCTGAAGCACCGCGCTACCGCGACCGCTTTCCGTGCGCTTTCTTTGTCGCTGGATATTGGTCGTGGTAGCGGACCCAGTCTTGCGAAGCCTCGGGGTCCTCGTCCCGGCCCTTCGCCGTCAGGTCGAGGAAATTGTAGGTCGTGTTGAGCAGGTCGATGCCGCGCGCGAAGGTCGAGTAGGTGTGATAGATGCGGCCGCCGGCCTCGCGATAAAACGTGCTCGCACCCTCGCGGTCCGACATGTCGGCCAGCTCCGCCGGCACTTTTGCGTAGTTGAACCTCGCCCGGCCGGAGCGGATTTGGTCGGGCGTGAACGACGCGTGGAAGTCGTAGTTGAAGTTGTTGCCGCCGGAGGACAGCCACTTGAATTTCCAGCCCATCCGCTTTTGGAAAGCGCGCAGGGTCTTCAGCGGCGCGCGCGAAATCACCACGAAGGAGGTGTCGCGCTGGCCGATGTGATGGTTGACCCCGTCGTAGTGATCGGCCCAGAAGGAGCAGTGGGGACAGCCCTCGGTTTCGGCGGGATCGAACATGAAATGATAGACGGTGAGCTGGCGATTGCCGGCGAAGAGATCCGCGAGTGTTTCCTTTCCGTCGGGACCGTCGAAGACGTATTCCTTGTCGACCTCGACCCATGGCAGGGCGCGGCGTTTTCGTTTCAATTCGTCGTGGAGGCGGAAAAATTTCTTTTCCTCCTTGAGAAAGGCGATGCGCGCCTTGTCCCATTCGGCGCGCGAGACGACCTTGTGTTCGCTCGTGCCGGTGCGGGTGGTGAGTTTGGCCATGGGGTGATCCGGGTTGAGGATTGTGGTCGGGGAATTTATCTTGGCGGTTGCGTGGCGGCTGCGAGAAACGCTTCCAGGTGATCGAAGCAGTTGTTCCAGCCGGCCTCGTGCGGGCCGACCTGGTCCTCGGGCAGTTCGTGGGTGATGACCAGGCGAGTCCCCGCGCCGCGCTCGAACAACTCGATCGTGACCTTCGACTCGTTCGCGAGCTTGTCCATCAGCCAGGTGAAGACGAGTTTCGCCGGCGGAACGATTTCGAGATAGGTGCCGTGAGGGGCGCAGGTTTCCTTTCCGTCGGTCATGGCGATCTCGTATCGGCCGCCGGGGCGGAAGTCGCTCGTCACCGTGGCCCGGCCGCCGCGGTAGGCGAAGAACCATTGCGCCATCTTGACCGGGTCGGTCAGGGCCGAGAAGACCCGCGAGCGGTCGTGCTC
>DASZPP010000241.1:0-3644 GCA_035549975.1 Opitutus sp. | reverse complement strand
AAAGCTACGGAAAAATGTTCGCTCGTTTCTTGCGTTCGGCGCGACCAACGAAGCTGGTTTCGCGCAATACTGGAGACACTACCGCCAATCGCATCCGGCGATTGCGGGCCAATGGGGATTGGCTGGGGCTGGCACGGCATGGGATTCGCTGACGCTCGACGATCTCAACGTTCCTTTGGCTCTCGGTTTCATTTTCAAAGTGGCCGAAGTTCGGGAGAACCCGGCGAAGGGTAGCTACAAGTTTGAGAACGAAGTGGCGAATCTCAGCCAATTGATGTTTGCATTGGGGCTCGATTTATTTTCCGCCACGCAACCGAGAGCCGAAGCTCCATTCGAGATCGTCGCCCTCGCCGAAAACCGCTGGGCCGCGAAGCAGGCGAAGGACTTCGCCACCGCCGACGCCCTCCGCAAGGAAATCGCCGCCGCCGGCTGGTCAATGCTCGACCGCAAGGACGGCTACTCACTCGAACCGGCGAAGAAGTAACTTTGAATCACAGCCACACGGAGAACTCAGCGGCCGACGCATCGCATCCGTTTTCTCCGTGTTCTCTGTGCCTCCGTGGTCAATCCTTCCGCCATTTCTGCACTTGGCGTCATCGCGTCTTTGCGTTTCATCTCTCCCTTCCGCCCTGCAATCGTAGGCAGGACGGCTCATCACCATGGCCATGACTCCGCTCGAAGAACTTCGCCACTCGTGCTCGCACGTGCTGGCGACCGCCCTCCTCCGCATCTTCCCGGATGCCAAGCTCGACATCGGACCGCCCACGGACACGGGCTTCTATTACGACGTCGATCTCGATCACAAGCTGACCACCGAGGACCTCGCGAAGCTCGAGGCCGAGATGAAGAAGATCGCGGACGAGAACCAGCCGTTCCTCCGCAAGGAGGTCTCGCGCGACGAGGCGACGGAAATCATCAAGCGCATCGGCCAGGAGCGCTACAAGCTCGGCCGGCTCGCCGACATTCCCGCGGACGAGAAAATCTCGTTCTACCAGAACGGCGAGTTCATCGACCTCTGCGCCGGCACCCACGTCCGCTACACGTCGAAACTGAAGGCGTTCAAGCTCCTCTCGATCGCCGGCGCCTACCATCGCGGCGACGAGCACAACAAGCAGCTTCAGCGCATCTACGGCACCGCGTTCCCGACCAAGGACGAGCTCGCCAACTACCTCACGCAGCTCGAGCAGGCGAAGCTCCGCGACCACCGCAAGCTCGGCAAGGACCTCAAGCTGTTCATCGTCGACGAGGACGTCGGCCAGGGCCTGATCCTCTGGACGCCCAATGGGGCGATCGTGCGGCAGGAGTTGCAGACCTTCATCAGCGAGGAGCTGCGCAAGCAGGGTTACGCGCAGGTCTTCACGCCGCACATCGGCAAGCTCGAGCTCTACAAGACTTCCGGCCACTTCCCCTACTACAAGGAATCGCAGTTCTCGCCGATCTTCGAAAACGAATCGCTCGCGAAGGCCCTTGCCGAAAACTGCTCGTGCGGCGAGGCGTTCGCCCGGCTCGAGGCGCTCTCGGCCAACATGCGTGACCAGATCAACACGCGCACCGGCAAGGACACGATCACCGCCGACCGCGTGCGGCCCGACGACCAGCTGCTCGACGGCTTCCTGCTGAAGCCGATGAACTGCCCGCACCACATCAAGATCTACGCCTCGCAGCCGCACTCCTATCGCGACCTACCCGTGCGGCTCGCCGAGTTCGGCACGGTTTACCGCTGGGAACAGAGCGGCGAGCTCAACGGCATGACGCGCGTCCGCGGCTTCACGCAGGACGACGCGCACCTCTTCTGCACCGAGGAACAGGTCGCGGCGGAAATGATCGGCTGCCTCGCGCTCGTGAAGGTGATCCTCACGACGCTCGGCATGAGCGACTATCGCGTGCGCGTCGGCCTCCGCGATCCCGACTCGAAAAAATACACCGGCGACGCCGCCAACTGGGACAAGGCCGAGACCGCCTGCCGCGAAGCCGCGAAGACGCTCGGCGTGCCGTTCACCGAGGAGCCCGGCGAAGCCGCGTTCTACGGGCCGAAAATCGACTTCGTCATCAAGGACGTGATCGGCCGCGAGTGGCAGCTCGGCACCGTGCAGGTGGACTACAACCTGCCCGTGCGCTTCGACCTTTCCTACATCGGCGCCGACAACCAGCCGCACCGCCCGGTGATGATCCACCGCGCGCCGTTCGGCTCGATGGAGCGTTTTTGCGGCGTGCTCATCGAGCACTTCGCCGGCGATTTCCCCGCATGGCTCGCGCCCGAGCAGGTGCGCATCGTGCCGATCAGCGACAAGGTCGCCGACCACGCCCGCGCGCTGCTCACCAAGCTCAAGGCCGAAGGCTTGCGCGCCACGCTCGACGAGCACAGCGACAAGCTCGGCGCCAAGATCCGCCGCGCCGAACTCGACAAGGTGCCCTACACGCTCGTCATCGGCCAGAAAGAAGCCGAGGCGAACAACGTCTCGGTGCGCTCCCGCGCCCGCGGCGACGAGGGCGTGATCGGTTCCGACGCGTTCATCGCGAAGCTCAAGACCGAGGTCGCCACCCGCGCGCTCCCGGCCAGGAAAGCCGCCGCCTGATCCGAAACGATGCAGGGCGGGGTCTCCCGACCCCGCCGCTTCCGCGCCACGTGGCAGTCAGTCCGGCGGGGCCAGGAGACCCGCCCGGCATTCTTTCGCGGTTCAAATCGCCCCGTCGCCGCGTTCGTTGGTCCGGATCCGGATCACATCCTCGATCGGCAGGACAAACACCTTGCCATCGCCGATCTTGCCGGTCTTCGCCGTCCGGATGATCGCGTCGACCGCCTTCGGCACGATCGCATCCGTCACGACAACTTCGAGCTTCACCTTCGGCAGGAAATCAACCGTGTACTCGGCACCGCGATAAATCTCGGTGTGGCCCTTCTGCCGACCGAAGCCCTTGACCTCGGTGATGGTCATGCCTTCGACGCCAACCTCGCCGAGGGCGGCTTTCACTTCGTCGAGTTTGTACGGTTTGATGATAGCAACGATGAGCTTCATGGTGTTTGCGGATCGAGTTCGAACCCCACACCTTTCCATGAAGCCTGCCGATGTCGAGTTTTCGGCCGCGATCGTTCGTGGTCGCACCGCCAAAAAAAAGCCCCGCCAGCGCGGGGCCATGGGAAATCGGTCGATCGCCGGAATGGCGTCAAATCGCGCTGTCGCCGCGCTCGTCGGTGCGGATGCGGATGGCTTCCTCGATCGGCAGGACAAACACCTTGCCGTCGCCAATCTTGCCGGTCTTCGCGGACTTCACGATCGCGTCGACGGCCTTCGCCGCGAGTGCATCACTGGTGGCGATCTCAATCTTCACTTTCGGCAGGAAATCGACCGTGTATTCGCTGCCGCGGTAGATCTCCGTATGACCCTTCTGGCGGCCGAAGCCCTTGACCTCGGTGACCGTCATGCCTTCGACGCTGATTTCGGCCAGGGCGGCCTTCACTTCCTCGAGCTTGAAGGGTTTGATGATGGCAATGATGAGTTTCATGCGAGAAATGGTTTGAGAGAAGTGGTAACCGCTCGTTCATCCGGCGCAAGCACGCAGCCTGAGACCAGCAAACATTCAAAAACTCGCGGCCGGCGTTCGCTTCGCTGTAGGGCGGGGTCTCCCGACCCCGCCGTTTTTCG